>CAYNKN010000036.1:13179-15223 GCA_964397805.1 uncultured Chryseolinea sp.
GAGCCTTGTTGATATACTTCTATTTTAGAAAGCGCCCCCCCAACAGAAGCGCTGGATATTTTATTTCCGGTAAGCGAAAAGCCTCCAGTATATTTAATATTTTCATCGCCTACGCCTTCAATACTTAAAGAACTCTGAAATGATTTAAAGCGCGGATAAGAAGATGCCACAGAATCTTTGCGCGAAACACTTTTAAACTCTAAAGTACCCGGAATAAAACCCGGTGTTTTACCGGCATAGTTAAGTTTTACCAAATCGGCTGTTAATTCGGGCTTGCGTGTATTAAAGTTATACACCACCAGATTACACGTTACCTCTTGAGGTGACAACAAAGCCGAAGACCAATCGAAGGTACCTTCTTCGCCAACAAAAATATTATCGCGTAAAGAAAATATACCTTTAGTATTCGAAATAAAAATAGAATCGTACTTGGTAACGATATTTAGTGTAGCTCTATTAAAACGAATAATTGGGCCTTCTACAAAAGGTTGTGGAGGTGGATTCATCCACAGTGGAGCTTCTACATATACATCGTTACTAACTTCATTGTTATCGTAATCATTGTTATCGTAATCATAATCATCATTGTTACTGGTATCCTGATAATCATCTGTTGTATCCGGATTATCTACTATATCATTATAATCAATAATGGGTGCCGGTTCTATGTATTCAAAAATATAGTCGTCATCTTTTACATAGAGTCGGTTTGTTTTTTCGTAGTGCAAGGCATGGTATTGAAAAAATGTGCGACTGAGTTGAAGAAAGTTTAATGCCTTTGCGTTGGTCTCCTTTTCAATTACTTTTTCGGCTACGGAGAGAAAGGCATTGAGTTGAGTAGGGCTGGCATTTTCGATACTAATGGCATTCGCAATAGCACCAAAGTAATTCATTAGATTAGGTCGCAGCGCATACTTCTTTTTGCGCATCATCCGAACTTGCTTTTGGATTAGCTGCTGCTGATCGACACCGAGCGAACTCCAGGCATTAGCGAAACTTGCTCCAATAACACTGGCATCTGTATTTCGGGTGTTTTCTAATACTACCCGTATGCTATCCGGAAAGTTTAGCGGAATTGTTGATGGAGCCTTCTTCTGCGCGAGCAAACTAATGCTACAGCAGGCGAAAACAACGAATAAGCATGTGCAAACCTTCTTCACAGAAATCTAAAACCTTGAAATTCGGAAATATTGCGTAAATAAACTAAAACGCCACTTTACCCTAACGGATCAGTCGATAAAAATATGCATTTCAAACGGCAAGAAAGGTGTTAAATTAATCGGGAATCAATTCCTTTAGTGCATTGAGTATTATAGGTTGCGTATCCTCCCCCAACGACATACTAGTTAAATAGGGAGCATGTGGTTTTGTAGAGTCTTGAAAATAAACGGGCTTCAATATATACCCAAGGGCATCTTGGCTTAACCCTAAAATAAATCGAGGGCCAGTTTTCATTAATTTTTTTGTCTCTAGTGCTAGATATGGTGTTGTTTCGCCCGGATGCGTTGCAAATTGAATATCACCAATAGAGAACCAAGCAATTTCTGACACTACAGAATCTTGAATATCGCGATTAATTGTTCCGATAGCTGCAAGCTGGCGCCATGATTCGTTCTCGACCGGAAACTTAATTTGCTTGCTCGCAAATTGAATGGTTGTGTGTTGAACATCCGATGCATTGGCTTATGCCTTTTCTACAGCCATGCCCAACTCGCGTCCGCGTTGAATTGCTTTTTCAAAAGTACCTTCGCCATCAACAGGTTGAACCCAACCACCCACTGCACCTTGTAGAAAAAGATGCTCGCCCCCAAATTGCGTTTTCATTTGTTTGTAAAATCCTGCTACATAATCAGCTGATACTTCCGTGAACTTCGCATCTGCATAAGTTGGGTGGCAGGCAAAGTTGGTTAGTGTGGCTATAGTCAAGTTATTTTGATCGATAAATTTTAAACTCACTACCGACCGATCAATTTCTTCATCGCAAATATTCTGAACCCAAGGCTCGCCAAACGTGGTTTCTGCCACTACTACTTGCGCGGGTTTC
>CAYNKN010000037.1:0-15166 GCA_964397805.1 uncultured Chryseolinea sp.
CCTTGTGGAAAGTTTTTTAAGTTCTTGTTCATCATATCTACAATCTCTTGTTGAGAACGTTCACGTTCATGCGGATCTGACAGCGTAACCCGTACGAACCCCACATTAACAGAACCAGAACCCGTAAAGCCAGGTGCCGTAACCGACAAAGCTGTTCTATGTTCGGGAACAGAGTCTATTACAAAATCAACCATTTGCCGAACATAAGTATCCATGTAATCGAAAGAAGTTCCTTCAGGACCGGTTAGCTGAACACGAAATTGATTTCGATCTTCCATCGGTGCCAACTCCGATTGAATATTAGTTCCGATGAGATACGTAACTCCTAGACATAGTACTGTAATGATCAATGCTACCCATCTTACTTTCATAAATTTGGTAAGGAATTTCTCGTATCCGTTTTCCATACCTTCAAAAAAAGGTTCAGTGAAATTATAGAACCACGAATGCTTGTGGTTGCTTCGTGTGAGCTTCACGCTTAATACTGGAGTAAGCGTAAGCGATACAAAACTGGAAATCAAAACGGCACTGGCTACCACTACACCAAACTCGGTAAAGAGTCTGCCTGTAAAACCTTGTAAAAATAAAATTGGTAAAAACACAACCGCGAGTGTTACGGAGGTAGAAATAACTGCGAAGAAAATTTCTTTTGATCCTTCCAGTGCGGCCTTATACTTGTTCATGCCGCTCTCCAATTTTTTATAAATATTTTCTGTTACTACTATACCATCATCTACTACCAACCCTGTGGCCAACACAATACCCAGCATGGTGAGCACATTAATGGAGAAGCCACATACATACATCACAAAAAAAGTGGCCAATAAAGAAACCGGTATATCTACCATTGGCCGCAAAGCAATTACCATATCGCGGAAGAAGAAGTAGATAACCAGAACAACCAGAATAAAAGAAATCAACAACGTTTCTTGTACCTCTAAAATAGACCGCTTAATGAACTTAGTCTGATCCATCGCAACGGCCAGTGTAATGTCTTCTGGAACTTCGCGCTTGATCTGGTCGAGACGTTTGTAAAACTCATCGGAAATAGAAACATAGTTGGAACCCGGCAGCGGAATCATAGCCAAGCCAACCATAGCAATATTACTTTCGCGTAAAACAGATTCTTCGTTTTCTGGTCCTAACACTGCACGACCAACATCTTGTAAGCGGATGTCTCCTGATGGAGCCGACAGAATAACAACTTTGTTAAACTCTTCTTCAGTAAATAACCGGCCAAAGGTGCGCACAGTTAATTCTGTAGCATCGCCCGCAATTTTTCCCGCAGGTAATTCAACATTTTCACGGTTCAGTGCTTGCTGTACATCCAACGCAGTAAGTCCGTAGGCACTCAAACGTGATGGGTCAATCCAAATACGCATAGCAAATCTTCGTTCGCCCCAAATCTGTATACCGCTTACACCGGGTATAGTTTGCAATCGTTCTACCAACATGTTGTTGGCATACTCGGTTAGCTCTAACGGATTACGCGTATTGCTTTGCACCGTCATACTAATAATAGGTCCCGAGTTCGCATCTGCTTTAGATACAACGGGAGGGCTAGTTAAATCTTCGGGCAATGAGCGTGCCGCTTGAGAAACTTTATCACGCACATCATTAGCCGCAGCTTCTAAGTCTACACCTAAATTAAATTCAATATTAATGTTGCTTCGACCTACACTGGAAGATGAAGTGATATTTCGAATACCGGCAATACCATTTACAGCTTTTTCGATAGGTTCGGTAATTTGCGATTCGATGATATCGGAGTTTGCTCCTGAATACGTTGTACTTACACTAATGATAGGTGGATCGATAGCCGGATAATCACGAACACCCAATGAAGTGAATCCAATCACTCCAAAAATTACGAGTATGATGTTCATCACGAACGCCAACACCGGTCTTCTCAAACTCAACTCCGAAATGTTCATACCCGATTAGTTAGTTTCGTATTTCCTCACCGATCCAATTTTAATTTTAGCGTTAGGTCTTATCGCCATAAGCCCTGTAGTTACTACCGTGTCGCCAGGCTTTAATCCACTAACTATTTGTACAAACACCGAATCGCGAACTCCTGTTTCTACCACAGTAAAATTTGCACTATCCTTTCTAAAAAGAATGACTTGTTTATTCCGCGCCTGAGGTATAACCGATTGTGTTGGAATCATAAGGGCGTTTTCATCTTTACCCAATTGTAAAATTACCTTAGCAAAAATACCCGGTACTAATTCAGGGTTATCGCCTTTAACTAAAGCGCGAATACGAAGTGTTCGTGTGGCCTGATCTACACCACTTTCAGTAGCGATTACCTTAGCAATGTGTTGCGACTTTCCGCCATCTACCCGAAAAACAATTTTAGATCCGCTATTGATTTCCTTAGCATATTTTTCTGGAACTGAAAATTCCAATTTTAGATGATCTACTTGTCGGATCGTTGCCACAATATCCGTTGGCATAAGGTAAGAACCCAAGCTTACATTTCGCAGACCAAGTTTACCTGTATAAGGGGCACGTATTTCGGTTTTACCAATATCAATTCGTATGGCTTCGATATCAGCTTTTAGGTTTTCTACATTTAGTTGACTTAAATCATAATCTTGCTGACTGATACCATTAATTTCTACTAGCTCACGAAGGCGTTCTTCTGATTTCATGGCAATCTCCAGCTGTACTTGTAACTTTTTTAACTGTGCTTGCAAGTCTTGATCAAAAAGCTTTACCAGCATTTCTCCACCCTTTACACTTTTACCCTCTTGCATATTAAGTCGCACAATACGACCACTTACTTCTGTGCGAATTTGTGTTTCTTCAGCAGGTAATAGTGAACCAGGAACTTCTATACGATCACTTACTGGTTGTTGGGTTACTATAAATCCATCAACTACCAACGGGCCTGTATTTCGGGTGTTACCTGCCACCTGCGACTTCTTGGAATTACACGCAGTTGTAAGCAACACAGAGAGTGGAAGAACAGTTATTAGCAATCGGTAAATAGTCATAATGAAGGGAATTCGAAAAGGTCTAGTGTGTCAATCAATCAAAGTGTAGCACGAAATTTTAAGCGATAAAGTTCTTGTGTATCGAAATAATCTGAGGGATAACCAATTTGCTTTCATCATTCATCACAATAAAATCAGCCTTGCTTATTTTTTCCTCTTCGCTCATTTGGCTTTTCATAATTTCTTTTATCTGTTCAGCGGTGCGGTGCGTATCGCGCTTTAAAACTCTGGCCACGCGTAACGATTCTGGAGCAGAAACCACGATTAGTTTATCCAACTCTACATATCCACCAGTCTCAACCAATAAAGCAGCTTCTTTAAGTACATAATGTGCATCTGCATGCATACTTAACCAGTGTTTATAATCGGCTGCTACACGCGGATGAACAAGTGTATTGAGTGTTTTCAATCGTTCCTCGTCACCAAAAACGCGTTCACTAATAAACTGACGATTAAGGGTTCCATCGGAATGATAAGACAAGTCTCCGAATTCTTTTTTAATCTCCGATATGAGTATTCCATCGGTGGTCATTAGTTCTTTCGCATGGCTATCTGCATCGTATACAGGAACCCCTAAACAAGCGAAAATACGACATACCAGACTTTTGCCAGATCCAATACCTCCGGTTATACCCAGTTGAGTTGGTCTTGTTTGCATGATTAAAATTTTATTCCAATGGAATCGATGTGGGCAACAGTTGCAAAGCGTGGTAATCCTTTAACCTGTGGCAACACCTTGGTTAAACCGCGTGTTACTGGTTTAAGATCAGCCACTGCTTGTAAGGAGTCTATACTAAGTTGAGCGGCTGCATTTTGTGGTAATCGAATCGAGCAAAACACGCGTTGGTTTTCGATAACCGGGCTCGAGGATTTTGGAGAATTGATAAACGATAACGTTATGGAATCGGAAAGTGTAATAAACCTATCGACCTTAAATTTTACAGATACTATAGGAGGGTCTCGCTTGATGAGTTCATCGTTCAAAAATTTTACTTCAACTTCATCGTCAAAATCTTTATCAATGTTGCGTTGTGTAAGTTTTAAATAAACCGGTTCGGAAATACTTTTTACCAAAGTCCATGGGCCGTCTATAAAAACAGAATCAGGTATAATCGATACCTCGCTAACTTTACCGAAGTCTTCTCTGAAGAGTATCGAGGGTGAATCTAAAGCGAGTGTAATCCACCGGGTACCTTTTGGTTCAATGGCTAAGTGCAAGGTGTCGGTAAGCACAAAATTGAGTTGAAAGTCTTCCAACTGATTGGCAAACATAGCAGGGTTGCTCACAATTTTTTTCACTTCCGAAGGTCGCTCTAACGGAATTATGAGGGGAGGTACTTTAAGCCCAGCACTTCTCCGAAATAGATTCCAACCCATACCCGTAACGTTGATGCGTACCGTTGATGGCAATGGTCTGATAGGAATGTAACTGTTGTCGTTGTATTCGAACACCAACGGAAAGGTTATGTTGGTGGTGTAGTTTTTATTGAGCGCATTAAAAAACCAAAAAACCGTAGCAGCAAATATGCACAGCGCTACGGCCTTCCAGTTTTTTCTGTTAAACCTAAGTACATTAAATATCGATTTGATAAAACTCATGCTTAGGTGTTGATACCCACCTTGGCGGGCGGGTGGTTATTTCTTGTTAGCTACTTTGGTGGCTTCCAGTGAAATGGCCGTTTTGTTATAGCGAATACGGCCACCTTTTTCTACTTCCAAAATAAACGTGTCGCCTTCTAGTTCTGCAACATGTCCGTGTACGCCTCCGATGGTAACAATGTAATCGCCACGTTTAATTTCATCAATAAATTTCTTTTGATCTTTTGCTTTTTTCTGCTGTGGGCGAATCATAAAAAAATAGAAGACTAAAATAATGGCTCCAAAAAATATAAATTGGAACATGGGGTTCGTCTGTTGGGCTTGTAAAAGAATTGAATACATATACTATGGTATTATTTAGGCGCTAAAGGTATCTGAATTAAAACAAACATCCCAACCCGTATACAGGATTGGGATGTTAGTGTATCGTTAACAAGATATTATTGAATAAGCGGGCCATTGGCTGGCGCTTCTGTTGCCTTCGGTGTAACCATAGCTTTGAAGCGAAGTACAGTTTGTTTAGGCCATGTGTTAGCCGTTACGGTTACGGTTTTATTTTGAATATTAGGTTTTCCGTTTGAATCAAACTTCGCTTTTACAAAACCAGTACCGCCCACAGGAATTGGATCTTTAGTCCAATCGGAAGCCGTGCAACCGCAAGAACCTTGTGCATTCTGGATAATTAATGGCGCTGCGCCTGTATTTTTAAATGAGTATGTATGCTCTACTACTTTACCCTCTGCAATGGTACCAAAATCGTGATCAATTTTATCGAATTCCATGGCAGGTAGTGGGCCTTCTGGCTTTTCTTCTGCGGTGGGTACCACAGTAGCCGGAGTAGGCGTAGCTGATGGAGAGGTTGATACAGGAGTTTTACCTTCTAACTCGGCTAACCGACTTTCCAATTGGGCAATCTTTTTTTCTGCATCTCTGTCTTTACAAGCGGTTGCTAATGTTACCATTACCGCCAGAATCAAAAAATACTTCATCGTGCTTTTCATATTCGTTTTCGTTTTCTTCTACTGTTCGTTACCAAATGCATCAACCCTTCTTACCCCTAATCTGTTCCAACAAACCATCAACATCTTCTAATAAACGTTCAGCTTTATTTTTAGCCTCGTCCACCACACGCTGTCCTTGCGATTTAGCTTCGCTGGTGAGGGGTGTTTCTTTGCCTGAAACAAAATCGTCAATAAGTTCTTGTAACAACTTGCGGTATTTGTCAAGTCGATAGGAAAGTTTTTCGCGTGTATTTGATCCTTTGTCTGGCGCATACAAAATGCCGATAATCGCTCCTGCGGCTGCGCCCATAACAAATGCCATTAAGTTGTTTCCACTTTTCTTACTCATAACCTTCAAAATTAGTTGCTGATTGAATGCAAATTCAAAATTTTAACAGTTTTTAACAAATTCCTTTATCGCGGTTGGCCACTTCTTCGACAAATATTACTTGTTGTCGATTAATCCACGACCGCTTTTTTTCATGTTTCCGCTTTCACGAAGTTCTTTAGCAATAACATCCAGAATTCCATTGATAAACTGCCGGCTGTTGGGTGTGCTGTAATTTTTAGCCAATTCAATGTATTCGTTAATAGTAACCTTTACAGGGATACTTGGGAACTGCAATAACTCGGCAATAGCCATCTCCAGTATTATTCTATCGGTAAGCGGGAGTCTGTCTACTTCCCAATTGCGCGTATTGGCGGCAATTAATTCTTTATACTTATCATCTAAATTTGCCGCTGTGTCATAAAGGCGCTCGATAAAGTCTTTATCATCCTCCCAATTAACCGATAGGGTGTGTAATGCAAGTGGTTCGCTGGTTTCTGGTTCGAACGACTTTACCGTTTTCTCTACCATACCTTTCACAATATCTTTGTCTTCGGTCCAACGCATTACTTCTTCCTCGAAATAACTATTAATAGCCGTTTGACCCAGTATTACCTTTTTGAAAAGATGGTTAGCGAATTTCTTCTGCTCTTCTAGTGTTGGTTCCTTCTTATCCAGGTAAAACTGGTACTCGCTATCCTGACGGATTACATCTCTAAACCAATACTTTACTTTATCGGGTTTGTCTTGCCAGTGTTTACCGGTTTTTAGCGCATGCTTCGTTAGTTCCTCGCTTTGCTGTAAACCCTTTACCCAAGCATTATCAATAAAATTTTTATGGCTTACTTTTTTATCAGCTTCGGCCAGTGCAGCGAATGCCGGCAACAAGCTTAGCACAGCAATGTAATAGCTGTAAATTTTCTCTACCTCACTAACCAGATTCTTATGAAAAAAACCCGTATCCTTTTTGGTTTGTGTGGTGTAAAACACAAACGCTTCATTAACCGCCTTTTTAATTTTTAGTGTGTCGTGGTCAATAGCGGTTTCTCCTTTTGCAAATGCTGCTTCAAAGAGTGTAATCGACTCTTTTTTTAGGCGAAGTAAATCGGGTTTATCTTGCACCTCCATGGAGTTGAGATCGGGTAAAAATGCCTCATTTATATTATCCAAGCATAAAGTGTAGTTGGCATCTTTGCACTGTTGTAGCGAAAACAGGCTTTGCATTACTTTAATCCGGAGGCTTCTACGATTCAACATGGATAAGAACTACTTTTTAAGTTGGCAGATCAGAAAGGTGCTACTACACCACTGGCCGCAAAAATAAAACATCCCGTCAGGTTTCACTAACGGGATGTTTAAATACTTTAGTTGGTGCCTATGTTATCGTGACATTTTTAGATGCCCGATTTCGGCAATACGCTTTTCACTTAGTTTTATAGCAGCTTCCTGTGTAGCTATTCGCTCTCGCTCGGCCAAGTTTAAAATATGTAAGCATGTAGTGTAAATTTTTTCTGTTTGCGCCATTACACGCGAACGGTTGTAATTTCCCTGATACTCATTATATACATTAATTAACCCTCCGGCATTAATCAGAAAATCGGGCGCATAGGTAATGCTTCTATCTAAAAGCATATAACCATGCTTAACTTCATCCTTAAGCTGATTGTTGGCTGCTCCTGCAATGATGCTGCATTTTAGTCTGGGAATGGTATCGTCATTAATAGTTGCCCCCAGTGCGCATGGTGCGTAAATGTCCATATCTAAATCGTAGATATCATCTTGACCTACGGCCTGAACATGAAAGGTTTGGGCGATTGCCTTAACTTTATCTTCGAAAATATCGGTGATAAATACCTCGGCTTGCTCTTTTACCAGATATTCTACCAAATGCATCCCTACTTGTCCCACACCTTGTACTCCAATACGCTTACCGGCCAAACTATCGTTTCCAAAAATCTTTTTGGCCGTTGCTTTCATACCTACATAAACACCATAGGCTGTAACCGGAGAAGGATCTCCACCACCACCCATTACTTCTGGAAGACCAGTAACATGCTTCGTTTCCATAGCAATGTGTTCCATGTCTGCCGTCTTCATGTTCACATCTTCTGCGGTAATGTATTTACCGTTTAAGCTGTTCACAAATTTTCCGAACCTGCGCAGAAAAGCTTCTGATTTTAAGGTTTGTGCATCACCAATAATAACGGCTTTGCCTCCGCCTAAATTTAATCCGCTAATGGCAGCTTTAAAGGTCATGCCACGCGAAAGACGCAATACATCAGTAAGAGCTTCTTGCTCTGATGCATAGTTCCACATGCGTGTGCCTCCGAGTGCTGGCCCTAAAACAGTGCTATGAATACCGATGATAGCCTTTAGCCCAGTAGCTTCATCGTGGCAAAACACGACTTGCTCATGACCTAATTGTGTCAGTGTTCCGAAGATTCCGGAAGCCTGTACTTTTTCAAGTTCTTTAATCTCCATCAGATTTTTTACAGTTGATTGTTGTAGTTTTAACCTTCCTTAAAAGATTGGTAAACCAACCAAGGAATATGCAAAATTAGGTAGTTTCAAACGTTTGCAATAACTATTGAAAGGATATTTCGTTTTTGGGTAGGTACACCAAATTTTTAATTACTAAAAGAAACAAAAACACTTTTTTACGCTGAAAAATAAGTGGAGAGGGAAAGATAAAATTATACTTCGTAAACTCTTCTTGCACCAAAAGCGTCCTCATTGCACAAGTCTCCACTAACCGAATGAAAGAACTTAAGTACCTCAACAAATACCTTTTAAAATATAAATGGCATATGCTTTTGGGCACGCTGTTTATCATTATCTCCAACGGTTTTCAAATTGTTCCTGCTCAACTAGTGCGTTATGCCATTGATTTGGTTGTGGATAACATTCAACTTTACCGCGCCTTTAGTAATACGAATCTTCAACAAGATTTTTTTCAAGTATTTGCCTTTAGCATTTTTATGTATGCTGGCCTCATTCTGGTTTTGGCGTTGTTACGTGGTATCTTCTTATACTTTGTTCGGCAAACGCTTATCGTTATGTCAAGATTAATAGAATACGATTTGAAGAATGAAATTTTTGCACACTACCAAACGCTACCCCTAAGTTTTTACCGAAGAAATAATACAGGCGATTTAATGAATCGTATTTCTGAAGATGTGAGCCGGGTACGAATGTACTTAGGCCCGGCCATTATGTATGGCATCACATTGTTCACACTTTTCATCATGATGATACCATTAATGTTTAGCATCAGTGTAAAACTTACTTGGTATGCATTAAGTCCGTTACCGTTGCTATCGCTCAGTATTTTTGTTGTTAACAACATCATCGAAAGGCGTTCAGAAAAAATTCAAAAAAGCCAATCGCGATTATCTACCTATGTGCAAGAAGCTTTTAGTGGTATTCGGGTACTTAAATCATTTAATCGAGAACATGAATCCAGCGGACGCTTTGCTTTAGAAATTGATGAGTACAAAAAGCAATCATTAAAACTAACTAAAGTTCAGTCTCTCTTTTTTCCACTGATTATGGGATTGATTGGGCTCAGCACCATACTTACTGTTTATGCAGGTAGTACTGAAGTTATTAATGGTAATCTTACGTTTGGTAATATTGCCGAGTTTATTATTTATGTAAACTTACTTACCTGGCCAGTAGCTTCATTGGGTTGGACAAGCAGTTTGGTACAACGCGCTGAAGCATCACAAAAAAGAATTAATGAATTTTTAAAAACCACTACCAGTATCGTTTCAGAAGAAAATATTGAACGTACCATCCAAGGCAAAGTAACTTTTAACCAGGTTTCTTTTACCTATCCAGATACCGGCATAAAAGCGCTGCAACAAATTTCCTTCTCCATTTCTCCAGGCGAATCATTAGCCATTATTGGTACAACAGGTTCTGGAAAGAGCACTATTGCTAGTTTAATCTCTCGTCTATACGATGTACGTGAAGGAGAAATTTTGATTGATGACATCCCGATTAGTCACTATAACATAAACTCCCTTCGCAGTCAGATTGGTTACGTTCCTCAAGATGTCTTTCTGTTTAGTGATACACTCTATAATAACATCGGTTTCGGTTTAAGTGCACCCGCAGAGAACAACATTATTCAAGCTGCAAAAGATGCCGATGTGTATAGTAATATAATGGAATTTCCTCTTGGTTTAAATACGCGAGTTGGCGAGCGAGGCATTACCTTATCGGGTGGACAAAAGCAACGTGTATCCATCGCTCGCGCAGTGGTACGCGAACCAAAAATTTTAATGTTAGATGATGCGCTTTCTGCTGTGGATACCAAAACGGAAAATAACATTTTGAATAGCCTGAAGCGCATCATGGAAGGCCGAACCACGATTATTATTTCGCATCGTGTTTCCTCAGCCAAATTGGCCAATAAAATAATTGTTCTGGCCGATGGTCATGTTGTGGAAGAAGGAACACATGATTCGTTACTTGCACACAATGGATTATATAAAGATCTATTCGAAAGACAAGGTCAGTTAGATGAAGCCGAACAAGCTGATTAATGACAAGCAACTGATGAAGGTTCCCCTCCTTGTAACAGCACACAACTATTTTGCATTCGCTAACTTTACCTTAATATTGAATCGCTAATTCAGAACTATGATAAAATTGATAATTGGTTCGTTAAAACGCTATGCGTGGTTTAAACGATTTAACGCCAAAGTAACCTACGAGCTACTGGCCAAAAAAATACCCGCTACCGATTGGCAGTTTATGAACTATGGTTACTTGCCCCATACAAATGAGCCAACACTTACATTACCCAATGATGCTGAGGTAGTACAGCGTTATCCGTTGCAGATGTATCATTACCTAGCATTAAAAACTTCTTTAACTGGCAAACATGTGCTGGAGGTTGGCAGTGGCAGAGGTGGTGGCGCCAAACACTTAGCTGCTTTTTTTAAACCAACCACTTACACAGGTTTAGACTTAGCACAAAGTGCTGTTGACTTAGCCAATAAAGGGAATACCCTTACTAACTTAAATTTTATTCACGGTAGTGCAGAGGCCATACCACTAGCTGATAATAGTATTGATGTGGTTGTTAATGTTGAGTCGTGTCATGCCTACGGTTCGGTAGAAAAATTTCTAAGCGAAGTAAAGCGTGTTTTGAAACCCGGTGGATACTTACTGCTGGTAGATTTCAGAGGTGATAACAACATGCCTGTTCTTCAAAATCAACTAAAGACAAGTGGATTAGCATTGCTTGAAGAAGAGGATATTACTGACAATGTTATTCGCTCTATTGAAGCTGAAGATGAAACGAAGCAAGCACGTATCCGCGCACTAATTCCTAAAAAATGGCAAAAACTTTTTGCTGAGTTTGCTGGGGTAGTGGGTTCAAGATTTTATCTAACCTTGAAAGATCGATCGCGTCTGTACTATCGGTTTGTATTGCAGAAATAACTTTGACTGTGCGATTGATCTAAAATACAAAAGGTCGTTTACCGAGTTTGCAAAAGTATGAGCAATTTGGTAAACGACCTTTCTGCTTAAAAGTTGAATCGAATTCCTGCACCACCAAAGGTTCGGAATATACCCGGCTGATCAAGTAATTCAACTACTAAACTAATTTCACCGAATACAGAAATTGGCACATCTTCAAATTTATATTCCATACCAATTATTCCTTCAGGTCCCAGATCTACATCTGTGCGTTGATCTCTGAAATCATTAAATGGTGGTTGTCTATTTTGGTAGCGATAGGTTACATCTGCGAGTTTTAACATTCCTCCCAATCCCCAATACCAATCAAGTTTACCATCCATACCTTGCACCTGAATTTCATATTGAAATAAATACCGCGCCTGAAAATAAACTATACTATTAACCACATGCGATCGATAGGTGTAATTATCATACGGGCTATACCTTCCGAAGGAATTGCGATAGTAATTATTGTTCCATCCACGCGAAGCAGTGCCAATACCAAATTCGACTGCTCGATTATTTTGTAAATATTTTTTGTATGTAACGCCTACTGGATTTCCTAATCGGAAACCGATACCTTGGTTTTGCGCATACGCCTGCGTTATTCCTACTGCACATACAAAAACAAGCATCCATTTTTTCATCATGTTAAATTACTACGTTAAAGGTTGAACAAAATTTAGAAAATATATCGAAGGCCTACACCACCTTGAACGCGCGTCCAGCCTGGGTCGGCCTGAATATCAGTGAAGTACTCTAGCTCCATAAATGCCGACAACGGAATACTAAAATAGGCATACTCAATGCCCAAAACTACTTGAGGTCCCATAGTAGAGCGCAACCGATCAAAACGGCCAAAGCGATCGGGAGTACCCGTAATACCTGCGTTGTATAGGTAATCATATTCTAATCGAGTATTCTTAAATTCCCATCCGGCTCCAATGTATGCCTGCAAGCCTGGTGATATTTTAGAAGCATCTAAGTGGTAGAGAAATTTTATCTCGCCTACAAAATCAGATTTTACTTTATGTGTGAGATAACTAATCGAGGCATTGTCCATCGAAAATGTATCGGTAGGTATGTAGCCATCAAACTTTTCACGAAAGTATTGATTGTATAATCCACTAGCTGCTTTACCAAAATCGGCTGCAATAGAAAAGTTTTTGCTCGCGTAAAACTTGTAAGTAATGGCAAATGGATCGCCCAACTTAATACCTAGCCCATGATACGGATACTTACTAGTTTCAAAAATAGGGCAGATAGTTTTTGCCTTTGCTCCGCGTACCTGTGTAGCCGAATAATTGTGGCGTTCGCGGGTATACATACTTTTCCCTCCATTGTATAGCTTCGACTTTTGACCGAAAGAGGTCATACTCATGAAGCACAATACTATACCAAGAAGGATTTTACGTAAACACATTAAAGGCAAATATAAAGTTTTTGCCTTGTTTTAAGGGAAAGTAACCAATTATTGAGCGAGTAATCCCTCAAACGAACTCTTTATACTGCATTTTATGGAGCTGTGCATAAAAGCCTCCACGAAGTAATAGCTCTTCGTGTGTTCCGCTTTCTTTTATCTCGCCATGGTCTAATACCATAATCTTGTTGGCCTTTTGAATAGTTGAAAGGCGATGGGCTATAACAATAGCCGTTCGGCCATGCATCATTTTTTCAATGGCTTGTTGAATCATTTCTTCGGTTTCGGTATCGACTGAAGAGGTCGCTTCATCTAACACCAGTATTTTAGGATTGTATACCATTGCACGGATAAACGAAATTAACTGGCGCTGCCCCACCGATAGCGTTGCTCCTCGTTCCATTACATTATAGGAAAGCTTACCGGGAAGTCGGTCGATAAATTTTCGCGCTCCTACCAAATCAGCTGCATGCCAAATCATCTCTTCAGTAACATCCGGGTTCCCAAGTGTTATGTTCTTTAATATAGTATCCGAAAAAAGAAAGACATCTTGTAACACCACGCCAATATTTTTTCGTAATGCACC
The DNA here is from genome assembly GCA_964397805.1 of uncultured Chryseolinea sp. Lineage (GTDB taxonomy): Bacteria > Bacteroidota > Bacteroidia > Cytophagales > Cyclobacteriaceae > Chryseolinea. The sequence goes on from CAYNKN010000037.1 coordinate 13,412, forward strand.
TAGTTCATATTCATTAATATTTCTACCATCAATACATATCGACCCTCGGTTAATTTCATAAAAGCGATTCAATAAATTAATAATCGATGACTTCCCCGCACCAGTAGCACCTACCAAAGCTACTGTTTCGCCTGATTTTATGTTGAGGGTAATGCCCTTTAATACATAGTCGGTATCGTTATACGCAAACCAAACGTTCTCGAATGTAACATCGCCTTTAACTACTGAGGGTGTATAGCTTCCATTGGGTTGTACATGCTCTTGGTTGTCTAACAAATTCATGATGCGCGATGAACTAACAATACCCATTTGTAAGGTATTGTATCGATCGGCAATCATTCGAATAGGCCGGAAGAACATCTGAATATACATGATGAATGCTATGAGCTTACCAACAGTAAGTCCGGTTTCTGCTTCATTTATAACTCCCTTTGCTCCGTACCAAACCAGCAAACCAATACCCGCTGCCGCAATAATTTCTGCTACCGGAAAATAGATGGCATAGTAAAGTACCGATCGTAGATTGGCATGCTTATGTTCCCTGTTTATCGTTCTAAATTTTTCGTACTCTTGCTTCTCGCTCGCGAAAATTTGCACGATGTTCATACCAGTAATGTGCTCTTGCACATAGGTATTTAAATTAGCAACAGCATTTCGAACATCATTAAACGCTACCTTAATTTTTTCTTTAAATACATAAGTAGAAATAAGCAGTAGCGGTATGGTTGATAAACACAATAATGCCAAACGCCAGTCTTGGTAAAACATAAACCCAAGGATAAAAACAATCTGTAGCAGATCGCCCACCATAGCCGCAAGTCCTTCGCTAAATACATCGGCTAGCGTTTCAACATCCGAAATTGTACGCGTTACTAATCTGCCGATAGGCGTTTTATCAAAAAACTTTAAGCGCAAACTAATAATGTGTTCATAGAGGCGTGCTCGGATATCGCGAATAATATATTGACCAAGCCAACCCGAAAGATAGGTATGTGCATATTGAACAATGGCTTGAACGATAAGTAGTATTAACAACACCACCATCATAAAAACCATACCTTCATAATTTCCTACCGACACATCGTTATCGAGTGTGTACTGAATTAGAAAAGGACGGGTAGGTGCCAACACACCAAGCAGCACCGTTAAGATAATAACAGCAACAAATCGACCTTTATAAGGCTGAGCAAATTTTATAAGCCGGGAAAGAACCGACCAATCAATAATATTACCACTACTTACTTGTTCTTTCTCCACGTGTCGGCTAGTGTTTATGCATAGTTGATATCAAATAAAAATAGTAGTAGGGTAGTTAACCTGTGTTAAATACAAACCATAAGGTGGCACATTCGCTCCGGCTCGTTTTCTATCACGACTTTTAAGTATAGCCCTAAATTCGTTTAGCGATGTTTTTCCGGAACCTACATCAAGCAAGGTGCCCACAATTGCTCGCACCATTCCACGTAAAAACCGATTGGCTGTAATGTTAAAAAAAAACCGATCGCCATCGAGTTCCCACGTTGCCATTTGAATGGTGCAAAGAAAGTGATTTACATCTGTTTTTACTTTACTGAAACATTCAAAATCGTGTTCGCCCACTAGTAACGCAGCAGCCTCATTCATAGTTTTGATATCAATGGGTTTAAAGTAGTGCCATGCATATCCCGTTAAGAACGGATTTTTCTTTCGGGTAATTTGGTATCGATACGTTCTTGCAATAGCATCGTAACGTGCACTTGCATCCGGCTTTACTTT
>CAYNKN010000038.1:0-5986 GCA_964397805.1 uncultured Chryseolinea sp.
TAACAACTATGCCTATGGTCATTTTAATTTTGAAACTAAACAAGTAACTAAAAAGTGGGATGCTGCGGCTCCCATTAATACCTCACCAAACAATACCGGTAAGCAACAATTACCTCCAGCCAATCCGGCTTTCATCTGGTATCCTTACGAGAGCTCAGAAGATTTTCCCATGGTTAAAAAAGGTGGACGCAACGCTATGGCTGGACCAATTTATTACAGCGAAAAATATAAAGGGGTTGATACGGCTTTTCCCGATTACTTCGATGGTAAACTGTTGATTTATGACTGGATGCGCAACTGGATGTTTTTAGTGACGATGAATGAAACGGGTGCCATAAAAGATATTGAACCTTTTATGGAAGACACCAGGTTTAACAACATCATGGATATGGCCTATGGTCCCGATGGAAAGCTCTACATGTTGGAGTATGGTACAGCGTGGTTTAAGCAAAATTTAGATGCACGCCTTATACGTATTGATTACAATGGAGGAAATAGACCACCCGTTATAAAGTTTTCTGCTGATCAACTTTCTGGTGGACTTCCGCTAACAGTAAACTTTACTGCTGAAGGAACAACAGATCCGGATGGTGATAAACTTACCTATATATTGGAAGCTGCCGGGCAGCAACATACTTCTGACGATGGTAACTTTGCCATTACCTTCGATAAATCAGGTGTGTTCAATCCGAAACTAACTGTAAAAGATCAGCATGGTTTAGAGTCGACCGCGCAAGTACAAATACTAGCCGGCAACCAAGCACCTTCTGTGCAGATAACTATTGTAGACGGTAACCAGACTTTTTTCTTCCCAAACACCCCTGTAAAGTATGCGGTTGAGGTTACTGATAAAGAAGATGGCAGCACAACTTCCGGTAGTATTAAGCCAGAAGCCGTTACAGTTACTTTTGATTATTTAAAAGGATACGACAAAACAGTTATTGCGCAGGGTCATCAAGCTGCGGCCATTGCACTTCCCGGTAAAGCACTTATCGATAATAGTGATTGCAAGTCTTGTCACTTAATCGATAAAAAATCAGCAGGTCCTAGTTATTTGGAAGTTGCCGAAAAGTATAAAGGGCAACCGAAAGCCATTGATGCATTGGCAGCAAAAATAGTGAAAGGTGGAGTTGGTGTTTGGGGCGATGTAGCCATGGCAGCTCATCCGCAAGTAAGTGTAGACGATGCCAAGAAAATGGTTGCTTACATTTTATCGTTAGGCGATGAAAAGGTAGTAAATAAATTACCGCTTACTGGCACAGTGAAACCTGAGCCTAAAGAGGAGGGAGCATACTTACTGTCGGCCAGTTATGCTGATCGGGGCAACGATAATGTTCCATCATTGGCAAACAGTGCAACGGTTGCGCTACGCGCTCCAGTATTAACCGCGCAACAAGCAACAGCCTTACAGCGAGCGAATAAAAATAGTGCGCCTGATGGAACCATCTTTATCGATCAGATCAAACACAACTCATCCATTACTTTTCCGAACATTGATTTAACCAGCGTGAAATCCATTACCGCCATTGCTTTTCGCTATGGCGATGTGGCCGAAGGAAAATTGGAACTTCGGGTAGGTAGTGCGACAGGCAAACTCATTGGTACGGTAGACTTCACTAAGGCAAAACGTTCTACCGTAATGGAGGTAGTTACAGTTTTGGAAGCGGGTACAACAGTAGTGAATACAACCGGCAGGCAAGATCTTGTTTTGGTGTTTACAAATCCAGATGCTGGAGATAAGCCGTTATACTTTTTCAGGCAATTAAACTTAAACCGATAAGTAAAATTTTTAACTATTGTTATCATGAAATACCCATCAGCGAAACCGATACAACGGCAGAATAATAACAACATGGGTATTCCATCTGACCATTAAAAATAAATTATATACAGATGAAAAGAAGAGAATTTATACACTCAGCCGCGTTGTCTACAGCGGGCATGTTAACGCTGCCATCATTTTTACTGGCAGCACAAACGAAGAAAACAATAGGTCTTCAGTTATATACACTTCGCAGTACGATCGGAAAAGATACAAAAGAAGTATTGAAGAAAGTAGCCTCTTATGGTTATACCGATTTAGAAGCTTACTCATACAACGATGGTAAAATCTTCTCGATGGAGTATACCGAATTTTGTAAATACGTGAATGGATTGGGTATGAAAGTAGTGAGCGGTCACTACGGCTTAAATCAAATAAAAGGCGATACCTGGAAAAAGGCAGTTGACGATGCAAAGAAAAATGGTCAGACCTACATGGTTGTTCCTTACATTAATGAGCCCGACCGAAAAACTATAGATGCCTACAAAACCATTTGTGAAGATCTTAATAAAGCAGGGGAAGTATGCAATGAAAATGGAATTCGCTTTACCTACCACAACCATGCTTTCGAGTTTGATACACTCGATGATCAAATTCCGTATGATGTGATGCTGAAAGAACTAGACCCTAAAAAAGCAGCCATGGAAATGGATATTTATTGGGTGGTTCGCGCAGGTAAAGACCCCATCGATTATTTTAAGAAATACCCCGGACGCTTCGAACAATGGCACGTTAAAGACATGGATAAAAACAGCCCGGATAAAAATGCCAATATTGGTGCCGGTAGCATTGACTACAAAGCCATCTTTGCGCAAGCCAAATTATCAGGCATGAAACAATGGTTTGTTGAACAAGAGTCGTATTCGGGAGAACCGATCGACAGTGTAGCGGCCAGTGCTAAATACTTGAAAACTATTCTATAAAATTTAACTTTCAATACATACTTATTCTTTGATGTCGGGTACTTTTGCCCGACATCTTTTTTCGTATAGCGCCATGATCGCACGACTATCCTACACTTTACTTTTTATTTCCTTTTCAGTTTTTACTATTCAGGCACAAACACTTTCACAAACCGTAAAAGGCAAAGTAACCGATGAAGTTTCTGGAAAAGTTTTAGTTGGTGCTTCGGTAGTTTTAAAGAACGCAGAATTTACCATAGATGCCGCTACCAATGATGAGGGCATTGTTGAAATTACCACAATACCACCCGGTCGATACAGTATGCGTGTTTCGTTTACTGGCTACACTACTTATACCAATGAATTACTGGTGGTTTCAGGTAAAGAAAATAGAATTAACATTAAGCTAAATGAAGTTGCTACTGTACTTAATGAAGTAGGTATTCGTGCAGGCATAGCAAACGAAAACTTTGCCGATGTTACAGAGTTATCCATCGAAAAGACAATGCGCATGCCTGCTAATTTTTTTGATCCGGTTCGTATGCTCACATCGTATCCAGGTGTTGTTGCGGCCAACGACCAAGGTAATTCCATTATTGTAAAAGGTAATTCACCTAATGGTTTACTCTGGCGACTAAATGGTATGGATATCGTAAACCCAAACCACTTAGCCAATGCTGGTACGTTAAGCGATAGACCGGTAGCTAATGGCGGGGGAGTCAATATTCTCAGTGCACAAATGTTGGATAACACTAACTTTTATACAGGCGCTTTTCCATCGCAGTTTGGTAATGCCTTATCTGGAATTTTAGCGATGAACCTACGCGAAGGTAATAGCGATAGAATGGAGTATACTACACAAGCAAGTGTTATTGGTTTAGATGTAGCCGCAGAAGGACCCCTTAATAAAAAACATAATACGTCATTTTTAGCAAACTACCGATACTCTACCGTTGGGCTACTCTCTGCACTAGGTGTAAATTTTGGAGGTGAAGAAATTTCCTTTCAAGACTTTTCGGCTCATGCTAATAGTCACTTTAAGAATGGTGGAAATCTGAGTGTGTTTGGTTTAGTTGGTAGAAGTACGAATTTTTTTGAAGCGAAGGAACCTGATGAGTGGGAAGAAGATAAGGATAAGTACACCATCAAATTTAGTGGTACAACCTATGCCGTAGGTACTACTTATACCGTTCCAATAAGAAATGGAAATTTGTTTCTTGGGCTAACCTATTCGTCATCAAGTCAATCGCGTGAAGCACAAATTTCTCCCGCTGTATCACCTGATGAGGCAGCCTTGCGTAGTGATAACTATTCACTCGAGCGTGGTTTGATTTCGAGTAAAATTCAATTTGCACAACGTTTGAATAACCGCCATATATGGGATGTTGGCGTGATGACAAACTATCAAACCGACAAACCATTTTATACGAAAACTATTGGTTGCGAAAACTGCATAGATCAAACAAATACCATTATCGATGGATCGATTGCTGGTTTTATTGTTCAGCCTTTTACAAATGTAAAGAGTACACTATCAGCTAAGCTGGTATTGAACACCGGCTTGCGTTACATGTACTACACTACCAATCAATCGCAATCATTAGAACCGAGAGTTTCGGCAACCTATTCAGTTAGCGAGCGCACTTCGTTACAAGGAGCGTATGCATTAGTGAGCCAGTTACAATTACCCACAACGTATAGGGTATCTGGAAATGAAGGTTTAGATTTTACAAAATCGCATCATACCAGTTTAGGGATGCGCAATCAGCTTAATGAAAGTCTAAGAATAAACAGCGAATTATTTTATCAATACCTGTTTAATGTTCCCATTAGCACAGACCCCACATCAACTTTTTCTGCGATAAATTTATTGGAAGATATTGCTCCTGCCAATTTGCGTAATGATGGTACCGGAGAAAATTATGGTGTTTCTATTACGGTCGAAAAAACATTTATCGGTAAGCAATACTTTATCGTAGGAGGTAGCTACTACGAATCGTTTTATGTAGCAGCCGATGGCATTAAGCGTAACACACGCTTTAATGGTAACTATACATTTACGGGTGTGTATGGAAAGGAGTGGAAAAACACCACAAAGAATCGCGCCATTGGATTAAGTACACGGTTACTTTACTTAGGAGGTTTACGTCAGTCAACGGTGGATGAAGGACAATCACAAAATGAGTTTGAAACCATTTATTCTCAGGTAAATCCATTTGCAAACAAATTGAAAGATTACGCACGCATCGATGTGCGGTTAAGTTTCAGGAAAGATAAACCAAGGTATACGCGTACTTTTGCACTTGATATTCAAAACATACTTAATCAGGAAAATCAGGCATATCAATATTTTGATTTTACCCAAAGTAGAGTAGCCACCAAAAACCAACTCGGGTTAATTCCGGTAATTGTTTACCGAATTGATTTTTAAACAAGTTTAGCTATGCGCATTGTCAATTTTATTCTGGCCATTTTGTTTTTGCTATTTGCTTTTGTTCAAATAGATGATCCCGATCCGGTAATATGGATACTTATCTATGGATCTATGGCTGTGCTTAGTATATTAGCTGCCTTTCGAATTTTCCACTTGCGCGTTATTCTGGCACTTTTAGTGTCGCTTACCGTTTATTCGTTCTTTCATTTGCCCGGATTACTGGAATGGCTTCAATCTGAAAACAAAGCTGAACTATTTGATGATCTGGCCAAAATGAACCACCTCTATATTGAGGAGTCGCGTGAGTTTTTGGGGTTAGTCATTTGTATTGCCGCACTTTCTGCATTTCTATATCAATCAAAAAAGTTTAAAAAGTCCTGATTTAATCGGTTGCCGCAATCGTTTGAAATGCTAATTTGCTAAAGGTCTTATTCTTTTTTTATCTTCAAGACTTATGAGAAAAATAGCCCTATGGGTAGCAGCGATTTCCTCGAGTTGTTGGATGTCATGCTCTGCGCCCAAAGAGAAAATCCCCCCTGTAACGGTTATGGATAAACCCTCCGGAAAAATCATAGTGTACCAGGTCATGACACGCCTGTTTGGTAATAAAGACACCACCAACGCAGTGTATGGTACACTAAAGGAAAATGGGGTAGGTAAGTTTAATGATATCACCACTATTGCCCTTTTGGGGATAAAAGAACTGGGCATAACGCACGTGTGGTATACAGGAGTTATCGAGCATGCATTACTAACTGATTACACCGCACATGGTATTCCGCTAGATGATGCAGATGTGGTAAAGGGTCGTGCGGGCTCACCCTATGC
>CAYNKN010000038.1:5996-7350 GCA_964397805.1 uncultured Chryseolinea sp.
ATAAAAGATTATTATGATGTTAACCCCGATTTGGCGGTGCAGGTTAATAAACGAATGGCCGAGTTTGAGGCTTTAATTGAACGAACGCATCAAGCTGATTTAAAGGTGATCATTGATTTTGTACCTAATCATGTTGCGCGTGCTTATCATTCAGACGCAAAACCTAATGATGTAAAAGATCTTGGTGAAGATGATGACCAATCGGTTGGCTTTAAACCCAATAATAATTTCTACTACCTACCCGGTCAATCATTTGTGGTGCCGCAAGGCTATGAGTCGCTAGGCCCTGATCACACTTTCCCAACGAAGGATGGCTTGTTTAATGAGACTCCGGCTAAAGTTACAGGCAACGATCAGTTTACGGCAAGCCCTGGTGTGAACGAGTGGTTCGAAACCGTTAAGTTGAACTACGGTATTGATATCCAACATAACCGACAAACGTATTTCGATCCGATTCCGAATACGTGGATTAAAATGCGCGACATCCTAATATTCTGGACTCAAAAAGGTATTGATGGATTTCGTTGTGATATGGCCGAAATGGTTCCGGTTGAATTTTGGAACTGGGTCATACCTCAAATTAAAGTCATCAACCCAGAGATTATTTTTATTGCCGAAGTATATAATCCCGCTGAGTACCACAACTACCTAAAAAACGGAAAATTCAATTACCTGTACGATAAGGTTCAATTATATGATACACTTCGCTTATTGCTTCGAGGTGAGCGTAAGACTACCGACATCGCTGAAATCCAACAAAGTTTGTCAGGGATAAACGATAACATGCTTCACTTTTTAGAGAATCATGATGAGCAGCGCATTGCTTCGCCATTTTTTGCTGGTGATCCGTGGAAAGCAGTACCTGCTATGGTGATTAGTGCAACGATTGATCGGGCACCTGCAATGATTTACTTTGGACAGGAGGTAGGAGAGCCCGGAGCTGGAAAGGAGGGCTTTCAAGGTGATGACGGGCGCACAACGATCTTCGATTATTGGGGAGTTCCAGAACATCAAAAATGGATGAATAATGGATTGTTTGATGGGGGATTACTCTCCATGGAGCAAAAACAGCTACGCCAATTCTATGCTGACTTACTTACATTGGCGAATAAAAATATAGCGATCAATCAAGGTGAGTATTATGATATAACTGCTGAGAATATTACTGCCGGAAATTTTGGTGATGATGTCCACGCTTTTCTCCGATATGCTGGCGATGAGCGCTTACTCATCATTAATTCATTTAATGAAATCGAAAAAACAATCCGAGTTCAACTACCACTCGAAGCCAGATCGAAGCTAGGCTTACAGTCTGCAACCGTTTACATCGGTCGCGATTTACTCTGGCGCGAGG
>CAYNKN010000038.1:7360-15136 GCA_964397805.1 uncultured Chryseolinea sp.
CCAGTTGCGCCATCGTGAGGCGGAGATCGGATTTAATAAAGACTTCTTGTTTGAGCTTACAATTAAACCGTACAGTTCCTATATCTTTAAAATTAAATAATGCCTATGCTTTTTTTACAACGACACGCGCTTCGTTTACTTATGCTTACTCTAGTGGTAGCTATCGGCTGTGGAACTCCCAAAACAACAGCTCCAGTTTCCTGGCCACAAGGTGTAAAGTATGAAATATTTGTACTTTCTTTTGCTGATGGCGATGGCGATGGAAAAGGTGACTTTAAAGGACTCACATCCAAGTTAGATTATCTGCAAGAATTAGGTGTAAACGGTATTTGGCTCATGCCGATTATGAATTCACCCACGTACCATAAATATGATGTAACGGATTACAAAAGTATTCACCCTGACTACGGTACAGTTGAAGACTTTAAAACTTTTGTAAGCGAAGCGCATAAGCGAAATATTAAAGTAGTGGTCGACTTAATTTTAAATCATACAGGTGCCGATCACCCATGGTTTTTAAGTGCCTTACAAGGAGAAGATAGTCCGTACAGAGATTATTATGTTTGGGCGAAGAAAGATTCTATTCGCGAACAGATTGCAAAAAAAACTACCACATTAGATTCCGATAATATTCGTCAGTGGCATCCGGTTAAAGGCGATACATTAGCTGAACACTATTATGGATTTTTTTGGGGTGGCATGCCCGACTTAAATTTCGATAATCCAAAAGTAAAAGAAGAGTTTATTGATATCGGCAAATTTTGGTTACAAGAACTGCACGTAGATGGTTTTCGATTAGATGCGGCTAAACATATTTTTCCCGATGAGCGCGCCACCGATAATCACGATTTCTGGGTTTGGTTTAAAACAGAAATGGAAAAAATTAAACCCGATGTTTACTTAGTAGGCGAGGTGTGGACTTCCGCAGAAAACGCTGCGCCATACTTAAAAGGGTTGCCTTCACTTTTCAATTTCGATATGAGCTACGCCATTACCGGAGTAGTGAACACCGGTCGTGATACTATCGGACTCATCAAAAAGTATAAAGAAATAATCGACTATTATCTAGTGGCGAATCCTCAATACTTGGACGCTACATTCTTAAAAAATCATGATCAAAACCGAATACTGAGTGAGCTCCAAGGTGACAAAAACAAAATGCGCATAGCTGCTGGCATATTACTTACACTGCCCGGTACACCATACCTCTACTACGGTGAAGAAATTGGAATGCTCGGTATTAAACCGGATGAATTTATTCGTGAACCATTTATTTGGGATTACTCAACACAAGATGCCGCACAAACAACTTGGACTGAGCCGCGCTATAGCACAGATAAAACTGTTGTGCCGTGGCGTAAGCAAATAGACGACCCAACATCATTGCTAAACTTTTATAAAAAATTAATTGCTGTGCGCAACGCCAGTGAGATTTTAAGTGCTGGAGGTATAGAGGAATCCGGATTGAACATTGCCGAAGTTGTAAGTTTTACTCGTACGCTTGGCAACGACAGCAGACTGGTGCTTAACAATATTGCTGATATTGAGATTACTATAAAACTAACCGGAACAAATACCGATTTCAAAAAGATTGAATTTGATTCAAACGGAGCATCAACCCTAACGGATGGAAACATTACGTTACCCGCATACACAACGCTGATTTTGAAAAAATAAAAAGATGGTTCACGTAGCTGAAGGACAATCAAGAGTACTAATCGAAAATGTTCAACCGCAGGTAGACAGTGGGTTGTATCCTGCTAAGCAAACTCAAGGCGAACAGGTACACGTTACAGCCGATATTTTTGGTGACGGGCACGATCATATTCGAGCACATGTACTTTATAAAAAAGAAGATGCTACAAAGTGGGAAAGTGTACCCCTTAAGGCCAGCTACAACGATCTATGGGAAGCCAGCTTTATAGTAACCGAAAAAGGATACTATGTATTTACCATTGAAGCATGGATCGATCAATTTGAAACGTGGTACGATGGATTTAAAAAGAAAGCGCATGCCAAAGTAGCAGTACACGTGGAGCTGCAAGAAGGTGTGCTTATCCTAGAGGAACTAAACAAACAGAAAAAAGCTAAAGAGATTACCAACGCCATTAAGCAACTAACGGGTGAATACGCGAATGCCATTGCATTTGTACTGAGTGAATCTTTCGAAAATCTCGTTCATGATTATCCGTATGAACAATTTGTTACACGTTATCCAACTACTTTACGTATACAGGTAGAACATCCAAAAGCAAACTATAGTACCTGGTATGAACTCTTCCCTAGATCCGCATCATTGATAGGAAAGCATGGTACCTTTAACGATGTGATAAAATTATTGCCGCGCATTGCTACTATGGGTTTTGATGTTCTTTATTTGCCACCCATTCATCCAATTGGTAAAGTAAATCGAAAAGGAAAAAACAATAATGTGCGTGCTGAAGTAGGCGAGCCCGGATCGCCTTGGGCAATTGGCAGCGATGAAGGTGGACACAAATCTGTACATGCAGAGCTTGGAACCTTAGATGATTATAAAAAACTACTAACCGAAGCAAAGAAACAAGGTATAGACCTAGCGCTAGATATTGCTTTTCAATGTGCGCCCGACCATCCTTATGTTAATGAACACCCGGAGTGGTTTAAGCAACGCCCCGATGGTTCTATTCAATATGCTGAAAATCCACCAAAGAAATATCAGGATATCTATCCGTTTAATTTCGAAACCGAAAGCTGGCAAGAACTATGGGAAGAGCTAAAGTCGGTTATTACTTTTTGGATTGATCAAGGCGTTAAAATATTTCGTGTTGATAATCCGCATACTAAACCCATTCCGTTTTGGCATTGGGCTATAGCCGAGATCAACAAAACCTATGATGATATTATTTTTCTATCAGAAGCTTTTACAAGACCAAAAGTAATGGCTTCATTGGCGAAGGTCGGGTTCACACAGTCGTATACCTACTTTACCTGGCGTGTACAAAAACATGAACTTATCGCTTACATGAATGAGTTGGTGTTCAGTAGTTCCAGAGATTATTTCCGTCCTAATTTTTGGCCTAACACACCCGATATATTACCCTATCATTTACAGCATCAGGGCGAGAATAGTTTTATTATGCGTGTAGCACTAGCCGCTACGTTGTCATCCAACTACGGAATATATGGACCACCTTACGAGTTCAGCGAGGGCAATCCGGTACCGGGTAGAGAAGAGTACTTTAATTCAGAAAAGTATGAAGTAAAAAACTACGATTGGAAAAAAACAAACCGGCTTACTGATATTATCACCATACTTAATAACGCCAGAAAAAATCATGCAGCATTGCAATCGACTTGGAACATTCAATTTTGTGCTATCGAGAATGTAAATCTGCTCGCGTATCTAAAGGCTACTGATGACTTATCGGATATTATGTTGGTGGTGGTTAATCTCGATCCAAACAGCGAACAAACAGGCTATGTTCAAATACCAAAAGAACGTTTAAAACTTTCGGATAATATTAACATTAAGTTACACGACCTAGTTACTGACGAACACTATACGTGGACGCAAGAATGGAATTTCGTTGCATTAAATCCGCATAAAATTCCGTTTCACCTCTTTCAAGTTACTATACACGAATCGCACATGTAGACATGAGCATACCTTCAAAAAATAACGACCCCATCTGGTTTAAAGAGGCTATCTTTTATGAAGTCTCTGTGCGTGCCTTTTATGATAGCAATGGCGATGGCATAGGCGACTTTCAAGGACTTATTCAAAAACTGGATTACCTTGAAGATCTTGGTATTAATACATTATGGTTATTACCTTTTTATCCATCACCGTTAAAAGATGACGGCTTTGATGTTACCGATCATTATGATGTACATCCAGATTATGGAACGCTAGCAGATTTCAAACTCTTTCTTAAAGAAGCGCACAAGCGAAACATTAAAGTTATTACCGAGCTGATCCTCAATCATACTTCTGATCAGCATCCGATGTTTAAGAAATCGCGCAAAGCAAAACCCGGTACACGCTTTCGTGATTTGTATGTTTGGAGCGACACACCCGATAAGTATAAAGAAGCACGGGTAATGTTTGCTGAAGAAGAGTCAACCAATTGGACGTGGGATTCTCAAGCAAAAGCTTACTACTGGCATCGGTTCTATCGCCACCAACCTGAATTAAATTTCGAGAATCCGGAAGTACAAGTTGAAATGATTAAGATCGTTGACTTCTGGATGAAAATGGGTGTTGATGGATTTCGATTGCCCTCTGTGCCTTTTCTTTTTGAAGAAGATGGAACAAGCTGTGAAAATCTTCCGCAAACACATACCTACTTAAAAAAACTCAGAGCACACATCGACAAAAATTACGCTAATCGTGTGCTCATTGCCGAAGCTAATTTATGGCCCGAAGATGCCGCTACGTATTTTGGTGACGGACAAGAATGCCACATGAATTTCCATTATCCGCTAATGCCGCGTATGTTCCTTGCATTGCGTACAGAAGATAGTTATCCGATTGTAGATATTATTGAACAAACACCCATTACTCCACCAAATTGTCAGTGGGCTTTATTCTTGCGTAACCATGATGAGCTTGGATTGGAAATGGTAACGGAAGAAGAAAAAGATTATTTGTTTAAAGCGTATGCCAACGACACACATACCAAATTTAATGTAGGTATCCGCAGGCGACTAGCTCCGCTCATGAATAATGATCGAAGAAAAGTTGAACTCTTGCACGCTATTTTATTTTCGCTTCCCGGCACACCGGTATTATACTATGGCGATGAAATTGGTATGGGCGATAACGTTTACCTTGGCGATCGCTTTGGAGTACGCACCCCCATGCAATGGAATATGAATTTGAATGCTGGGTTCTCAACGGCTAACCCACAACGATTATACTTACCGATTATTAATGATCCGGTTTATCGACACGAATCGGTTAACGTAGCTACACAAGACGAGAATCCATCATCATTACTTTGGTGGATGAAGAACGTCATGGCGATGCGCAAAAGGCTAAATATTTTTGGGCAAGGCGACATGAAGTTTATTGAGAGCTCTAATGCTAAAGTATTGTCGTTTGTGCGTACGCATGAACGGCAGCGCATTGTGGTAGTTGCTAATCTTTCTCAATTCTCACAGGCATCAACACTTAATCTTACTGATTACAAAGGCTGCGATGTAACGGAAGTGTTTAGTCAGAATCGTTTTATGAATGTAGGCGAGGGGCAATACAACATTACGATTGGCCCGTATGGATACTTTTGGTTTCAGGTAGAAACACCAGAGAAAAAATCGAAAGCAGAAGCAAGTGGTGAGTTACCATTAATTAAAACAGATATCTCTTGGGATCGCCTACTCGATAATTATAATGAGGTTCGCACATTGGAGCGAAATGTATTACCCCTCTTTATGAAGAAGTGCAGATGGTTTGGTGGCAAAGCGAAAACCATTAGCAAAGTAAGTATCCATAAAGTTATTCCGTTAAAAGTAGATCGCGACAATCACTTCTTAACCATCATTGAAGTTCACTACGTTCAAAATTTACCCGAGCTTTATTTCTTGCCGCTAACCTTTGCCCCTTCGGATAGTATTTTGGAACGCGTAGAGTATACTGTTCAGAGTGTTGTTTGTCGTGCTGAAATTCAAGGTAAAGCTGGCTTTATTATGGACAGCAGTTACGATAAAGTATTTCGCGATTTCTTGTTTGCCAACATGCAACGAGAAACAACCGTAAAAGATGAAGAAAATGGTGTATTGCATTTTAACTCGAGTGTATTTACACGCATAGATCGTAATCAGCCAATCGATTCAAAAATACTGAAAGCCGATCAAAGCAATACAGCTATCATTTATAATGATCGTTACTTCTTTAAGTTTTACAGAAAAATTGAAAAAGAAATTAATCCTGATTTAGAAATTGTTCGATTCTTATCGGAAAATACATCGTTTCGAAATTCGCCACGCTACGCAGGTAGCATGGAGTATCACGATCAGGACGATAACATTATTGTTTTCGGTTTGTTACAAGAGCGTGTAGAAAATCAAGGTGATGCTTGGGCAATGTCGGTTGATTCAGTAGGTCGTTTTTATGAACGCGTTATGGCCAAAGCCAAAACACTGAAACTACCTAAGCTGGTTAACAACTCAACCATTCGTTTTGAAGATGCCCCTGACACTATTCAAGAGTTTATTGGTAGAGGTTTTTACGAACGCATGGTAAGGCTTGGTCAACGAACAGCGGAAATGCATTTGGCTCTTACATCCGACAAATCAAATCCTGCCTTTACGCCCGAATACTTTACAGCTAACTATCAGCGATCACTTTATTCATCGCTGCGAAAATTAGTACGCGATCGGTTTACACTATTAGAAAAATCGCTTTCTAAACTAACACCGGAAGTGCAGGAGTATGCTAAAAAGGTGTTAGCCTTAGAAGACAATATTTTAGAATGCTTTGGTGAAGTATATCAAATAAAAATTAAAGCGAGTAAAGTACGTGTGCATGGCGATTTTCACTTGGGCCAAGTATTGTTTACCGGAAAAGACTTTGTGATTATCGATTTCGAAGGAGAACCCGGATTTTCGTTTAGTGAACGTAGACTTAAAAAGAGTCCGCTGAAAGATGTAGCGGGTATGATGCGTTCTATTCATTATGCCGCTTTTGGAAAAATTCTCCTGAATGAAAATTATCGCGATCGCGATTTAGAATTACTCGAAGCATGGGCCGAACAGTGGCAACACTATGTAAGTCGGTTCTATTTAGGTGCATACATGGAACGCATGGGAATGAACACCGATCTCACACAAGAAGATGATGTGCTTATTCGTACCTTCCTGCTTGAAAAAGCTATTTATGAGCTGGGATATGAATTGAACGGTCGCCCAGATTGGACGATCATTCCGCTACGAGGGATATTCTATATTATCAAACGCTATCAAGAAGAAAAAGAAGAACGCAAGAAAAATAAGTAGATCACAAATTGTTCTACTGAACTACTAAACCAGAAAATAGTATGGCAAAAAAAACATCTTCAACAGCAGCATCCCTTTCGGAGAGTTTTTCGTTGCTAACCGATTTTGATATTCACCTGTTTAAATCAGGTAAGCACTTTAAATTGTATGAGAAGTTAGGTGCGCATTCAGTTGAGCATAACAAAAAGAAGGGAACATATTTTGCCGTATGGGCACCAAATGCTCGAGCTGTTTCCGTGATTGGAAATTTTAATCATTGGAAAGATGCGACACATAAACTTACTCCACGTTGGGATGAGTCGGGTATATGGGAAGGTTTCTTTGCTGATATACAACATGGAGAAGCGTATAAGTATGCTATTCATGCTAACACAGGTGAGTATTTAGAAAAGGCTGATCCATTTGCGATGTACTGTGAGCTTCCGCCACAAACAGCATCTATTGTATGGGCACCCCGTTATGAGTGGAAAGATGATGCCTGGCTACGTGAACGCAAACAACGAGCAGGTAAACCCCAACCATATTCGGTGTATGAAGTACACATTGGTTCGTGGCGAAGAAAACTAGAAGATGGGAATCGTTCACTTACCTATCCCGAACTAGCACAGGAATTAGTGAGCTATGTAAAGGAGATGGGTTTTACGCATGTTGAACTCTTGCCTATTATGGAACATCCATTTTATGGATCATGGGGTTACCAACTTACCGGATACTTTGCACCCACAAGTCGCTATGGTAGTCCGGAGGATTTTATGTATTTAGTTGATTCTTTCCATCGCGAAAATATTGGCGTTATTCTCG
>CAYNKN010000039.1:0-15033 GCA_964397805.1 uncultured Chryseolinea sp.
AACACACCCAATTCTTTTTTAGCTACCGAAAAAACTTATGGTGATTTTATTTTCGAAGTAACTTTTAAAATTGATGCGGATATTAATTCCGGAATTCAATTCAGAAGTTTTGCAGATCAAGATGGTCGTGTGCGAGGTTATCAAATGGAAGTAGATCATCAACCTGCGCGTTCATGGTCAGGTGGAATTTATGATGAGGCTCGTAGGGGTTGGTTGTATCCGGTTGATTTAAACGAATCTGCTAAGAAAGCGTATAAGTGGGGCGACTGGAATACCTATCGCATTGAATGTATTGGTTCTACTATCCGTACATGGGTAAATGATGTGCCTGTAGCATATTTGATTGATGACATGACACCTGCAGGCATTATTGCGTTGCAAGTTCATTCGTTATATAAAGCCGAAGATGCCGGAAAAAAAACACGTTGGAAAAACATTCGTATTCAAACAGAAAATTTGAAACCGCGCCCGCTGGTCGATATGCCAGTCGTTAATTTAATTCACAATACGATCTCCGATTTAGAAAAGCAACAAGGCTTTCGTTTGTTATGGGATGGTAAAACATCAACCGGATGGAAAGGTGCTTTTAAAGATGGTTTTCCGGATAAGGGGTGGGAAATAGCTGATGGAGAGTTATCTGTACTTCCTTCCGATGGTGGGGAATCGACTAATGGTGGTGACATTATTAGTTTAGAAAAATTTTCTGCCTTTGAATTAAAATTTGATTTTAAGATTACTGAGGGCGCTAATAGCGGAGTAAAATATTTTGTTGATGAAAAATATCAATCTACCGGTTCGGCTATCGGACTCGAGTTTCAGTTGTTAGATGATGCCCTACATCCCGATGCCAAGCAAGGTGCTGTAGGTAATCGTACAATGGGTTCATTGTATGATTTAATTCCGTCAATAAAATTTCCAAATTCTGTTAACAAGCCTGGTTCATGGAATAATGGACGCATTGTGGTGTATCCAGATAATCGTATTGAACATTGGTTGAATGGAAGGAAGGTAGTGGAGTATCAACGGGGCACACCCATATTCTATGCCTTGGTAGCACGAAGTAAGTATGCGCAATGGGAAGGATTTGGAATGGCACCTGCCGGCCATATCTTATTACAAGATCATGGCGATGCAGTTTCGTTTCGCAGTATAAAAATCAGAGAGTTAAAATAACCGATTTTACATTTTAGTTAGAGCACATGGTACAAGTAGGAAAAACGTTTTTAGGAGATGATTTTTTGTTAGCCACCGAGTCGGCTATTCAATTATACGAACAGTATGCAGCTCCTGCACCCATCGTTGATTATCATAATCACTTATCGCCACAAGATATTGCAGAAAACAGACGGTTTAATAACCTGACGGAAATATGGCTCGAGGGCGATCATTATAAGTGGCGCGCCATGCGCATTAATGGTATCGATGAAAAGTTTTGTACCGGTAATGCTGCTCCTGCCGATAAGTTTTTAGCATGGGCAAAAACGGTTCCGTATACCATGCGTAATCCATTATATCATTGGACGCACCTGGAGTTGAAAAACTACTTTGGTGCAACAGAATTGTTAACTGAAAAATCGGCTTTAGGAATTTATGAAAGCTGCTCGGCAAAATTACAACAAGAGGATTTTCGAGTACAGACGCTCTTAAAGAAAATGAACGTTAAAGTAGTAGGTACCACAGACGATCCGATTGATTCACTGCAATACCATCAACAGTTTGCAACGCAACAAGCTGGCTTCTTAATGATTCCAACGTTCCGTCCGGATAAAGCATACGCAACAGCAAATGCCGAAACGTATAATGCCTATTTAGAAAAATTAAGTGCTGTAGCTGGGGTATCGATCGATTCGTTTGCTGCCTTGATTGAAGCATTGGATAAGCGAATGGATTTCTTCGACACATTGAATTGTCGTGCCTCCGATCATGGACTAGAGAATTTGTATTTTGATGAAAGTGCATTAACAAAAGCGAGTGTACTATTTAAGAAGGTACGCTCAGGCACTTCAATGGATGCAGACGAACAACAAATTTTCCGCACAGGTGTATTGATGGAACTTTGTAAAGGATACCACAAGCGTGGATGGGCACAACAGTTTCATTTAGGTGCACAACGAAATAATAATATTCGTATGCTAAATACATTAGGACCAGACACAGGGTTTGATTCGATTGGCGATTATTCGCAAGCAAAAGGCATGGCGCAGTTCTTTAATTTTTTAGATGCGTCCGATCAATTAGCAAAAACAATTATTTATAATCTTAATCCGGCACAAAACGAAGTATTCGCCACGATGGTGGGTAACTTTAGTGATGGAAGTATTCCGGGCAAAATTCAATGGGGTTCCGGATGGTGGTTTTTAGATCAAAAGGATGGCATGGAAAAGCAGATGAATGCACTCTCAACGATGGGGTTGCTTTCGCGATTTGTTGGTATGGTAACCGACTCACGTAGCTTCTTATCATTTCCACGACACGAATACTTCCGTAGAATTCTGTGTAATTTATTAGGTAATGATATCGAGCGTGGTGAATTACCTCATGATATCGAGCATATTGGTAATATGGTTAGTGATATCAGCTACCATAATGCCATACGATACTTTGGATTAAAACCTTAGTAAACACAATAACAACTACGCACCGAGTAGGAGGTGCATGTTCTATTTTTTCCGTAGTGATGATTGACGGATGATAAGTTCGGGTTTCAAAACAATTTTTTGCGGAATGAAGGGTTGGTTAGTGGATGCAATTTCTTCTAAAAAGATTTCAGCTGCAGCATTCCCAATTCGTAAACTGTGTTGTTCTACCGTAGAGAGTGCTGGTTCAGTTAAATAGGTAAAGGCTTCATTACTAAATCCAACAAGCGCTAAATCTTCGGGTACTCTTATTTTTTTCTCTTTCGCAATTTGCAAGGCTCCCATGATACCGTAAGCACTTGCCGAAAATATTCCATCGGGTGGGTTATCGAGCTTGAGCAATTGGAGCATACTATTACGGCCATCTTCTAATTGTAAGTCACTAGGCACCACGAGTGATTCGTCATAACTGAATCCATTGGCCAACAACGCTTCTTTATATCCACGAAGGCGTTCTTTGAAGATGCTTATTTTACGTGTGTTGGTAAAATGCCCTATTCGTTTACAACCTTGTTGAATAAGGTGCTCGGTAGCTTTATAGGCACCCAAAAAATCATCAATCACTACCTGACTTACACCTACCTCATCCGTTGCGCGATCGAATAAGATGACCGGTATACCTTTCGCTTTTGCTTTTAAAAAGTGATCAAAATTTTGGGTGTCTTTGGCAACTAAACGATGATACCATCGACACGCGCATTAATTAATGCGTTAACGGTTGCTAATTCTTTTTCGTAGTTATCGTTGGTTTGGCAAATCATGACGTTATACTTCGCCACGTTGGCAATTTCTTCAATGCCGCGCATGACAGAGGAAAAAAAACTACGATCGACTGTAGGTACAATAACACCAATGATATTACTTCTTCCGCTACGAAGTGCTGCTGCAATATGATTTGGTTGGTAGTTCAGTTTAAGTGCTGCTTTCTGCACTGCTTTTTTGGTAGCGTCACTAATACGTGGATGGTCGTTGAGCGCACGCGATACGGTAGAGGCCGTAATATTAAGTTTTCGAGCAATATCGTGTATAGTCGATTTTTCTTTTTTCATCTCCATTCTTTTAGATGATAAGGGTATTAACCAACATAAACAGCGTATGTTGATGATGTTGTTTTACAAGTGAGAATTTCGTAATCATTTTGTTACTCTGTTAACAATCAGCAGCGTTGTATTTCTGGGTTACAGTTCATTACTAGGCTTCCCGATAGTAGCTAATAAACCACCATCGACATAAATAATTTGTCCATTTACAAAATCGCTGGCGGCCGATGAAAGAAACACTGCTGTACCTGCTAAATCATCGGGGTTACCCCATCGTCCTGCCGGAGTACGATTAAGAATGAAATCATTAAACGGATGTCCATCGACACGGATGGGCGCAGTTTGTTCGGTAGCAAAGTATCCGGGGCCAATACCATTTACTTGAATATTAAACTTAGCCCATTCGGTGGCCATGTTTCGTGTTAACATTTTTAATCCACCTTTAGCAGCAGCATATGCCGATACCGTGTTTCGACCTAGTTCGCTCATCATCGAGCAAATGTTAATGATTTTTCCAGCCTTACGCGCAATCATATTTCGACCCACATATTTTGAGACAATAAACGGTGCGACAAGATCTACATCAATCACGTGCTTAAAATCTGCGGTCTCCATATCTACCATAGGTATGCGTTTAATAATACCTGCATTGTTTATCAGGATATCAATCGCGCCTACTTCTTTTTCGATTCGGGTTATTTGTTCGGCTACTTCTTTATCATTAGTTACATCGAAAAGATAGCCTGTAGCGCGATACCCTTTCGACTCGTATTGTGCTAAGGCGGCTTGCATTTTTTCGGGACTGTGTCCGTTAATAATGAGTTCGGCACCTGCCTGCGCTAATCCTTTGGCCATCGCCATACCTAGTCCGTGCGTTCCTCCGGTAATCAAAGCACGTTTACCTGTTAAGTTAAAGAGTGAGTTCATATACAAATTTGGTAGAGGTAGTGTATTAGCGTAATTCGGTTGGCGCAACACCATCCATATCGCTATAATCTAAATTTTCTCCGGCCATACCCCAAATAAAGCAATAATTAGATGTTCCTGCACCAGCGTGAATCGACCACGGTGGTGATAACACAGCTTCATTATTCTGCATCCAAATGTGACGCGTTTCCTGAGGTTGTCCTAAAAAATGACACACTGTTTGTCCGACAGGTAAATCAAAATAAAAGTAGGCTTCCATTCTTCGATCGTGTGTATGGGGCGGCATGGTGTTCCAGATGCTTCCTGGTTTTAATTCGGTAAGCCCCATTTGCAAATGGCATGTTGGTAACACACTGTTTACAATTAACTTTCTGATCGTACGGTTGTTGGCTGTTTCTAAACTACCCAACACTACCGTATCGGCTTCCGCTAAAGCAACTTTGCGTGTAGGATATGTTGCATGCGCTGGTGCACTATTGTAGTAGAATAGGGGAGTTCCTTTTTTGCCGGGCTGAAAGATTACTTCGCGAACACCTTTACCGATGTATAGTGCGTCTTTGTTTTCGAGTAGGTATTCTTGCTGATCCACGAGTATAGTTGCTGCATCGCCAACATTAATAATTCCAATTTCTCTCCGCTCTAAAAAATAGTCGGCTTTAAGTTCATCGAAAGGTAATAAGGTAACAGCAGTAGATACCGGCTTCACTCCACCAACAATAAGTCTGTCGTAATGGGTATAAGTATGTGTTAGTTGGTTATCCTGAAAAATATTGTCAATTAAAAAAGCCTGACGGATAGCGTTCGTATCATATTTCTTAAAATCTTCTGGATGGATAGCGTAACGGACTGAATTCATAAATAGCGTTGTGGTTAAGTTTGCGTAATCGTTTGCGCAATATAAGCTAAAAATGAGATTTCAATCGAATGACTTTCAAAAAGAATACTTGGCTTTAATTTGGACGCAATCGATATCGATAAAAACTGAATGAAACAAAAGCTTTAAAATTTAGCTTAAAATAGGGTTTTAGGAATTTTTTTAAAATTTTGTTTGGAGCTTTATCAAGAAGTTTTTAAAATGCAATCGATTGCGCATAAAACCTCATTAAATCGATTTTAGCATGCATCTATTTTCAACTCGTCCGGCCACTTATTTTTTACGTTTTCCATCGCTTACTAAGCTTCTCATTGTGCTTTTATGGATGCCGCTTATTTGCTCTATTTCAAAAGCTCAAGCGCAATCTCTTACCAAAGAATTCCCAAAATTCTTTTCAGTAAAAGTTACTAATACACTGCCAACAGCGCGTAAGCAGGCAGCGGTATTTATTGCTGCGGATCAGCTTCAAGCTCGTGTATCTGACTTTAATGCAAAGGCATTTGTAGTAGTTGATAAGGGACAAGAAATAGCCAGCCAATATAATTTTCAAGATAAAGATCGTGCGGGAATTGTGGTGGTGCTAGACCAACTACAACCTAATGAATCGCGTGAGTTAATAGTTCGCTATAAACAAAGCGGAGAAGTAAATCGAATTTATACCAAACGAACACAAGCGGAGTTGTCGCATAAAGTGGGTGGTGAGTTTGTTAATAGAGCGTACAAAGGCGGTGAGTTTAAAAATGTTGAATATTTGCGTGTTCCGCCTGAGCACAAAGATCATTCGTGGTTTATTCGCTACGAGGGACCCGGGTGGGAGTCAGACTTGGTGGGCTACAGGTTTTACTTGGATCAACGAAATGCGACTGATGTATTTGGTAAAGTAGTACCCGAACCTTCGCTGCAATTTGCCGGATTAGATGGTTTTGATTCCTATCATAATATGCAACCGTGGGGAATGGATGTAATGAAGGTTGGAAAATCGTTGGGTATCGGCTCGATTGGTTATCTTCGTAATAAGGAAGCGATACGGGTAGAAAAAACAGATAGCATTGACTGCCGTATTGTTGAAAATGGGGTGTTGTATTCTTCGGTTACAACCAACTATTATGGATGGCAGTTGGGTGAAAGTAAGCATACACTTCATTCAAGATTATCTATTCATGCAGGTTCTCGCTTAACGCATCAGCGTTTAACATTTGATCATCAACCGGATAATATTTGCACCGGTATTGTAAAAGATAATGCAGCGCCATTAATCACTCATAAAGGAGACAACCAGCGCTGGGCATATTTAGCCACGTATGGCAAGCAGAGTTTAAATAACGACCAACTTGGATTAGCAGTACTATTCAATCCGGCAGTCGTATTAAGCTATACAGAAGATCAGTTTAGTCATATCGTTACGCTAAAACCTGATCAGGGTAAAGCAGAGTATTATTTCTTAGCAGCCTGGGAGTTGGATCCCGATGGAATTAAAAGTCAAGATCAATTTATAGCGTATTTAGATCAGGTAGCCTCCGAGTTGGCTAATCCATTGCAGGTAGAAATTGCAACCGCTAAAAGAAAAAAATGATGCAGTTGATTAACACATTTTACGGTTCATGTCAACGAGTTGTATTAGCTGTACTCTGTTGTATGGTCATCAGTTCATGTGTGGGTGCTCCTCCAAAAAATACGCTTCGTTTTATTGTCGAACGAAATTATGACAAGCGTTCTGCTTCAGAAAATGTTCTTATTGTGATGTCTTGGAAAGATATCGAAAAGCGACTTCCCGGTTTGTCCAAATCCAATGTAGTAATAACCGATTTAAATTTTGGTAAACAAATTAGCGGTTCTTGGATTGATTCAAATAAAGACAAGAAACCCGATCAATTAGTTTTTGAATATACATTCTTATCAAACGAGCCTATTTTTTCTTTTTCATTAACAACGAATGGTACTTATACCAAAGAGTATACACATGATACTGTAGCGATCGATGAGCGACTTCAAATTACATACCTCACATCGAGCAAAGACTTTAAGAAGAATAATGTCATTTCAAATTGGTCTGATAAAATCATTTCCAGCACCTTAACTTTTTATCCCGATCCGGTATCGATTGCGCGCTATGCTCCCGAACGATGGAACTATGAGTATGGCTATTTTTTGAATGCTACTTTTTTACGTTGGAAGAATACACAGAACCCGGCTTACTTAGCTTACATCAAAAAGTGGGCAGATCATTTTGTTGATGACGAAGGAAAGCTTGATCCAAAACACTACAAAGTTGATGAATACAAACTTGACGATATACTTCCGGGGAGATTATTGATTTCACTTCATGAAGTAACACAAGAAGAAAAATATAAACTGGCGGCTATGCAGTTGAGAAATCATTTGCGTAATCAACCCAAGACTAGCGATGGTGGCTATTGGCATAAACAAATTTATCCATTTCAAATGTGGCTGGATGGCATTTACATGGCCGACATTTTCTCTACACACTATGCCCATGTTTATGATGAGCCCGAGTTAATGGATGAAGCGATTCATCAAATTAAATTGATCGCCAGGCATACCACAGACCCAGTAACTGGTTTGATGTATCATGGGTGGGACGAATCGAAAAATAAAGTTTGGGCAAATCCAGAAACCGGAACTTCTCCATCATTCTGGGGGCGCTCTTGGTTGGTACACCATGGCGTTGGTAGAGTGCTTACAGTATATTCCAGCCGATCACCCTCAACGTAATGAAGTAATTACACTGCTCCAAAAAATTTGTGCAAGTATTTTAAAATACCAAGATAAAGAATCGGGGTTATGGTATCAGGTAATTGATCAACCAACCAAAACAGGTAACTGGATTGAGACGTCTTGCTCGGCTATGTTCGCATACACGTTTGCCAAAGGTTATAACATGGGATGGCTCGACAAAGCCTATCATACCAGCGCGCAAAAAGCATATACTTCTTTACTCGATAACTACGTGTTCTTTGATGAAGAAGGTAAGTTATACTTCGATCAAACGGTAAAAATCGGAACACTAAATCCGAAAAATTCAAAAGGCGATTTTGATTATTACATTAATACTGAGCGAAGAATTAATGATTATAAAGGTCTGGCTTCGCTGCTCTATGCGAGTCTTGAATTAAATCAATCTGCACAGTAGAGAGTAGTTGCATGAAAGAATGTTAAACCCAAAAATAACCCGAAAATAAATTGATATGAATGAACGTGTACGACTAAAAAGTGTGATGACGCTGACATTGATTGTCATGGCGATGTTACTCCATGTGCCGCAAGCGCTGGCGCAGAAAAAAACTGTTACCGGGCAGGTAAAAGATGATACCGGTGTTGGATTACCCGGTGTTTCTGTACTTGAACGGGGTACATCTAACGGTACCGTAACCGATACGGACGGAAGGTATTCGTTAAGCGTAAGCGATAATGCTACGCTGTTAATTTCTTTTATAGGCATGCGACCGCAAGATGTAGAAGTAGGCAGCCGCACGGTGGTTGATATAAGTCTGGAAACCGATGTTACCGAGTTAGGTGAAGTGGTGGTTATTGGTTATGGTACACAAAAGCGTTCTGATTTAACAGGTTCTATTGTTTCAATAGGAGGTGATGATCTTAAAATGGTGCCGGTTGCTTCCGTAGCCGAATCGTTGTCTGGTCGTTTAGCCGGGGTGCAGGTTTCTACTTCTGAAGGATCACCCGATGCAGAAATAAATATTCGAGTTAGAGGGGGTACCTCAATTAGTCAAGATAATTCACCGCTTTACATTGTTGATGGATTTCCGGTAAATACAATTGCAGATATAACACCTTCTGATATTCAATCCATTGATGTACTTAAGGATGCATCATCAACTGCTATTTACGGTTCGCGAGGGGCAAATGGTGTTATCATTATCACAACAAAAAGTGGTAGAGATGGTAAACTATCAATTAGCTACAACAATTTCACAGGTTTTAAGCAAATAGCTAGAACATTAAATGTACTTGGCCCTGAAGATTATGTTAATTGGCAATATGAGTACGCGGTACTACGAGATAATCTTTCATCGTACGAGAATTTCTTTGGTGCTTATCAAGATCGCGATTTGTACGCTGGGCAACGTGGTAATGATTGGCAAAAACAAGTTTACGGAAGAACAGGGAAAGTATTTAGCCACGACCTAAGCTTCCGTGGAGGAACAGATAAATTTTCGTATTCTGTTAACTATGCTCACTTTGATGAGAAGGCTATTATGATCGGATCCGACTATCAACGCAATAACATAACACTCAAACTAAATAATAAGGCAACCGATAAAATTGATTTGGCATTTTCCTTGCGTTACGCTGACTTACGTGTAGCTGGAGGAGGAGCTAATGATAGAAATGAAGTTTCTTCGGGTGACTCTCGATTAAAAAATAGTGTAGGTTACGCTCCGCTTCCGTTGCCCGGAATTACTACTGATGATACCGATGAGCAAGTGGCGAACTCACTAATAAATCCACTAATTGCTGTACCAGATAATGACCGGCTACAGGAGAGAAAGAACTTTAATATAGCTGGAAGTATAGGCTATAAAATTATTGAGAACCTGCAGCTTAAAACTGAGTTTGGGTTAGATAATTTTGGTAACAACGATAATCGGTACTATGGTCGATCGACCTATTATGTAGCAAATGTACCAAGCGGAGTCAACCAAGGAAATCCGGCTGTTATTCTTCGCGACAGACGCGAGGTGCGCTTCAGGAATACCAATACGGCCAACTACGATTTCAAAAAATTCCTAAGTAATGATCATAGTTTAAAACTATTGTTAGGTCATGAAATACTTCACACAGAAGCTAATGAATTAACTTCTGTTATTCATGGTTTTCCAAGTCTTTTTACCGCCACTGATGCCTTTCGATTAACTACTCAAGGAGATCCTCAAGCCATTGATAATAACTTTTTCCCCGATGATAAACTATTGTCATTTTTCACACGAGCTAATTATGCTTTTAAAGACAGATACTTACTTTCAGCAACCTATCGAGCTGATGGATCGAGTAAATTTTTAGGCAGAAATCGCTGGGGATATTTTCCCTCTGCTGCTGCTGCATGGAAAATATCGGAAGAGAATTTTATGCAAAACACAGCCGGCTGGTTGAATAGTTTAAAGCTGCGAGTTAGTTACGGTGCGGCTGGGAATAACAACATTCCGGTTGGGCAAACATTTCAGTCATTTGAATCTAGCACTACTACATGGTTAAATGATATTACTAATTTTTGGTCAGCCTCTCGAACATTAGCTAATCCCGACTTACGGTGGGAGACTACTACTACTCGAAATGTTGGTTTAGATTTTGGCTTAATGCAGGGTCGGTTAAACGGTTCGTTAGAAGCGTATTTAAACACCACAGATGATTTGCTCATTCGTTTTCCAGTACCAGGAACAGGATACATCGATCAATTTAGAAATATTTGGTGAGACAGAGAATAAAGGTATAGAAGCCTCCCTTAATTATATCGCTATTGATAAAAAGAATTACGGATTAAGCTTCAGTGCCAATATTAGTTTTAATAGAAACAGAATTATATCGTTAGGTGTATTGGATGAGTTCCGTGCAGATGCAGGATGGGCTTCAACCGATGTTCCTTTTGATTATATAGTAAGTATCGGAGGTCAGGTAGGTACCATGTTTGGCTACTTATCAGACGGACGTTATGAAGTATCTGATTTTGAAGGATACGATGCAGCTTCCGGGAACTGGATATTACGTGAAGGTGTGGCCGATGCTACAACTGTTGTCGGGCGTCCTGCACCTGGTTTAATGAAGTTAAAAGACATCACGGGTGATGGTAATGTAACTCTTGATGACCGACAGGTTATTGGTAATTCAAACCCAAAACATACAGGTGGGTTTATTATCAATGGGTATGCATACGGCTTTGATCTTACCGCAGTTTTTAGTTGGAGCTATGGAAACAATGTGTATAATGCTAATAAGATTGAATACACCACATCAACACCACGAACACAATACCGTAACATGATTGATATTATGGCGGAAGGTAATCGCTGGACGAATATTGATCCTGCTACAGGTAGTTTAGTTACGGATCCAACGGCATTAGCGAATCTAAATGCCAATACTACGATGTGGTCGCCTTACATGGCGCGGAGTGTATTTAGCGATTGGGCCGTAGAGGATGGTTCTATTTTACGTTTAAATACATTATCGCTTGGGTATACGGTACCTACAGATCTGATTTCAAAATTACGTATTCAAAATTTACGTTTTTATGTTACCGGATACAATGTATTTGCACTTACTAAGTACACCGGCTTTGATCCGGAGGTCTCTACGCGTAGAAGAACTCCTTATACACCGGCAGTTGATTACTCTGCCTACCCACGCAGTAGACAACTTGTTGTTGGTTTAAATCTTAATTTCTAAGCACGTAATAAAATCTACTATGAAAAATTTAAAATATATAGCAGGGATATTTGTTGCGAGCATCTTTGTCTCTTGCAGCGACTTTCTAGAAGCACCAACCAAGTCTTCTTTAGACGAATCGGTAATTTTTTCAACACCGGCTTTAGCAAAAGGTGCTGTTGATGGAATTAAAGTTCCCTTTGCAGAAACCAACTCGTATCGTGGACGCTACACGCCTTGGTATGGCTTGAATACGGACGTTGAATGGTTTAATAATTCGCAAACACCGGGCGATAATGCAGATTTGGCTGTGTACAATACACGTTCAAATAATGCCAATATGAATACGGAAAATAATGCTTGGGCACAAATGTATTCGGGTATTGAACGCGCCAATCTGTGTATTCGGGGATTGCGTCAGTTTGGTAATCCGGAACCCGGAAATGAGCTAGGATATTTACTCGGTGAAGCATTGACCTTGCGTGCCATTTATTATGCTGATTTATTAAAAGCATGGGGCGATGTAGTAGCACGCTTTGAACCTATTTCTACTGAAACAATCTACTTACCAAAAACTAGTCGCGATGAGATTTATAAACAACTCATAGCCGACTTAGGCGAAGCGGCTACGTTAGTACCCTGGCCTAATGAAACTGCTGCGACTACAAGTGTAGAACGAATCAACAAAGCATTTGTAAAAGGTTTTCGCGCTAGGTTATGCTTAGCAGCCAGCGGGTTTTCGCAATACCCCGATGGTATTCGTAGAAGTACAGATCCAGCACTATCTGTAGCTGCCATGTATGCTTTGGCATATCAGGAATGTGTAGATGTAATCACGAGCGGATCAGCTAGACTAGAACCCGCTTTCGAAACTGTGTTTAGAAAAAATAATCAAGACAATATCTCGGCAGGTGGTGAAACACTATGGGAAATACCTTTTTCAGATGGAAGAGGACGCGTGTTATTTACGTTTGCCGTTCGGCATAATACCAATAATCAATATCACGCCAATGGAGCCAATCGTGGTGGTCAGGCAGGACCCCTACCACACATCTTTTATGACTTTGATGAGAAGGATACCAGACGCGATGTTACCTGTGTTCCATATCGTTGGGGAAACGCAGTGAATGGTATTGCCAGACAAGAATTGGTGGCACTTAATACTTGGTACTTCGGTAAGTATCGCTATGAGTGGATGAGTCGCTTTGTCACCTCGACAAATGACGATGGAGTTAATAAACTGTATATGCGGTATGCCGAAATTTTGCTGATGGCAGCAGAAACAGCTAATGAACTGCAAGGTCCTGCTGCAGCAGAACCCTATCTACGACAAATTCGTGAGCGTGCATTTCTTCCAGCCGACCGGGCAGAAAAAGTAGATGCATATTTAGCTACATTAAATTCCAAAGAGGCTATGTTCAATGCCATTGTCGAAGAGCACAAGTTTGAATTTACCGGAGAGATGGAGCGCAAACAAGCCCTCATTCGTTGGAATTTACTAGGCACTAAAATGGGAGAAGCTAAGCAAAAAATGTATGCACTTAGGGATCGAACTGGTGAATATGCTACGGTGCCAACAACGCTGCACTATCGATATGCAGCAGATGGTGAATCACTAGAAATATACGGGTTAAATAGAGGAGAAACCGATGCTAATCCTGCTGGTTTCGAATCGAGTTTTGTTTGGAATAATTTGAATGATGCTAAGGTTGAATCTCTGTATATAAATGATCCGAACACAAAACAATTCTGGCCTATCTGGCAGGTGTTTATAGATGGTAGCAATGGGCAGTTGGTTAATGATTATGGATACTGATAAATACGATGGTTATGAAAAATAGATTTAATCTACGAATGGGGTTTTTAATAGGAATTTTATCGCTAGGCTTTGTGTCTTGTGAGGATTTGATAGATCCTATTGTTGAAGAGCTTGATATAAACAGGGTATACTCACCAATAGCGTTAGAGGCTCGTATACGTAATCTTACTACGATTGAACTAACTTGGAATTTGCGCGGAGATGCCGATGAGTACGTTATTGAATTCAGTGAAAATGATATGGAGTTCAATACTATCATTAGAACTGTTACGATTCTGCCTACCGAACTTCCGTATCAAGGTGAATTCGATGGTGAGACAATGTATGCCATTCGGGTAAAGGGTGTTAGCACAAAAGGTTTGGCCGATTCAAAGTGGTCTGTTATTTCGATTACTACGGGTATTGAGAATATTTTTCTCGCTACTCAACCCGAAGATATTGAAGCTACAACAGCCACACTTCGTTGGTCAGCGGATAATGGTGAGGTTACTAATTTTGTTATTAATCCAGGTGGAGTAACTCGTGTTATTACAGCCGATGAAAAAGTTGCTGGTGAAGCAACTATAACAGGATTATTAGGAGATACGGAGTATACTGTCGGCCTATTTCGGGACGATAAAGCACGCGGTTTCGTTAACTTCAAAACATTATTTAATGTTGAAGACGGTACGCTACTTCAACCTGAAGATGATTTAAATGCAGCCATTGCCGCTGCAGAGGCAGGTGATGTATTGGTATTAGAACCTGGAGATTATCAAGCGTATACTGGATCAATCACTATTAACAAATCAATAAGTATTCGCGGCTTATATCCTTATGACAAACCAACGATACACGTACAGTTTGTTGTTGAAGATGGTGTTAGTGACTTCCAATTGATTGATTTAAATATAGATGGAGATCAAGTGCTAAATGATGCAATACGATATACTACGGCCAGCACAACATATGGATCACTTAAGATTGTCGGTTGTGAAATTTATGATTTTGTAAGAACACTTATTGGAGGTAACGTTGCTTCTACAGTTCAATCTATCGAAATTGATGATTGCATAGTTCATCATGTACTAACAACTGGTGGCGACTTCATTGATTTTAGAAATACGTATCTGTCAGACTTAAAAATAACGAACAGTACATTCTATAATACTTCTGTAGATCGGGATTTTATACGGATGGATGCTGCTGGTGGCTTTAGCGGAACAGGAGTAACATCAAATGTATTGATCGATCATTGTACGCTCTACGGTGTTTCCAATAATTTAACAGGTACGCGTAGAATTTTATATGTTCGTTTTAATGCGACCGATCCGAGCGAGCTGTTAAAGTGCTTTAATG
>CAYNKN010000040.1:0-1723 GCA_964397805.1 uncultured Chryseolinea sp.
TGATACTGCATACAATACGAAGTATCGGTTTGATGATCACGCCACGATCTGAATACTGTTTTAATAAGCGTAGGAAAGCGCACACTATCTAACGAAACATATTCATCGCATGCTTCTACTTCATCCACTTGCGCGTAATCAAATTCGGTTTCTTTGTATAAGGTAATAATCGATACAAAGATCACGACAAAAAAAATCAGTACTGAAAAAAAACGCTTAACTGACATAAACGATGTTGTTACTGTTCATTAAGGTACATCGGCTAATCCTGATACACCCCCTGAAACAATATACTTCATGGCCACCGATCCGGAAATGTTTAATGGTGTAACGCGATCTTTCATAACGATATAATGCAATCCGGAAAACGCATACGAGTGTGGTAGGTAAACCGAAACCATATCCTTCAATCCCAGCTCGGTTAAATCTGCTTGCGTAATGAATCCAATTTGGTATAGTTTATTCTCCTTATTGATTTCAACTAGCACAGGTCTGTTAAATTTTTTCTTATCGCCAACAAAAGCATTTAGCAAATCGCGCAACGATGAGTAGATTAACTTAACTAACGGTATCCGATTCATTCCATGATCGAACCATCCTGTAAAAGCCCGAAAGGCAAAATTGGTGGTGAGGTATCCAAAGCCCGTAATAGCTCCAAGAATAAGTATAAAGCCAAGACCCGGATAAGGTAAGGATAGTAAATTGTCAAGCCAGCTAAACGCAATAAAGATAAAGTAGGCCGTAGCAACTAACGGAACGATAAACAAGGTTCCGCTAAAAAAATAGCGCAGTACTTTACGAAAGGGGCTTTCCATGAAAAATGATTTAGGCATGGAAAGATCGTGAATTTTTAGATGATGATCGGATAGACCAGCATAAGTATTATTTGGTAAGATGAATCTAACCTAAATCCGGCAACGGACATAAAAAAAGCCTTTAGTCTATACCAAAGGCTCTTCTATGGAGTAATGAGTTAGTTAGAGCGAGAAGCCAAGGAAACTCAAGAATCCAAATGACATCAAACCCACTAAAATAAATGTAATCCCTAAACCTTTTAGTGGGGGCGGTACATTCGAGTACTTTAATTTTTCACGAAGTCCGGCTAAGGCAACAATGGCCAACAACCAACCTATACCTGAAAACACACCGTATGTTGCCGATTCTACTAAATTGTATGGACGCCCCACCATAAATAGTGAGCCACCAAGAATAGCGCAGTTTACCGCAATAAGAGGAAGAAATATACCTAGTGATCCATAAAGCGCTGGTGAGAATTTCTCGATAACCATTTCGGTTAACTGCACCATAGAAGCGATTACGGCAATAAATACAATGAACTGAAGAAACGTTAAGTCGATTTTAGCAAACTCCGGACTTATCCAGGCTAATGCACCCTCTACTAAAATGTAATGTTGAATAATCCAGTTAATAGGAACAGTAACGCCAAGAACAAATACAACTGCCAGACCTAATCCAAAAGCAGTAGAAACTTTTTTGGAAACGGCCAAGTAAGAACACATACCTAAGAAGTACGCAAATACCATGTTGTCGATAAAAACCGAACGAACACCTATGTTAATTAAACTTTCCATTCTTGTATTACTTCGTTAATGTGATTCTCTGAAACCATTTAATGAACGCTGCACCCAAATAATTAGGCCAACAATAACGCAAGCGCCAGCAGGAAGTAACATCAACCCATTACCTTGGTAGTGCAACCCCA
>CAYNKN010000040.1:1733-14909 GCA_964397805.1 uncultured Chryseolinea sp.
GCTTCAAAAACTTTAAAACCGAAAACGGCTCCACTTCCTAAAAATTCGCGGAAGAAAGCAACAGCCATCAAAATTAATCCATATCCCAAGCCATTACCCAAACCATCGAGTAAGGAAGGCCCGGGCTTATTGCCCATAGCAAAGGCTTCCAAACGACCCATAACAATACAGTTCGTAATGATCAATCCAACAAATACAGAAAGCTGTTTCCAAACATCATAAACATATGCTTTCAGTACTTGATCAACCAACGCCACCCACAACGCTACTACTGCCAATTGCACAATAATGCGAATGCGTGATGGTACCGTATTCCGAATGGATGAAATGATAACATTTGAACTTGCTGTTACTACCAATAAAGCCATCGCCATTACTAAGGCTGGTTTCATTTGCGTAGTTACAGCCAGCGCAGAACAAATACCCAATACCTGCACGGTAATCGGGTTATCTATATCCAACGGATGAGTAATTAGCTTCTTATTCTTTTTTGAAAAGAGCGGTTCTGATTTTTTAACCTCTACTTTTTCTGCCACTTCTGTACTCATAGCTAAAATTTATGGTTTGCTCTTTTTTAAATAATTCTCGTATGATGCCAGATAGTCTTTAAGCATATCGTTTACTCCTTTTCCTGTTAGGGTTGCTCCCGACATACCATCTACCTTGTGCTTATCTTTTGAATAGTCGATACCTTCACCTTTTTGCATGTTGACGGATACCAATACATCATCTTTAAAAATTGATTTGCCTACGTAACGTTCTTGCACATCTTCCGAATCAATGCGAGCACCTAGTCCGGGTGTTTCTCCTTTATGCGCGAATCGTACTCCCTTCACCGTATTCATGTCTGACTCCAAGGCAATGTATCCCCATATGTCGTTCCATAAACCAAATCCATAAACCGGCATCACTACGTTCGATACTACATCTGGATTTTTAGGATCAATGATTTCATAGATCGGAAGCAACCGTTCCTCTGATTCTTTTTTATACTCCACCGGAATTTGCACCTCGGCAGACGTTACACTTTCTACGGCATTGCCTTTAAAATCGATAACACGTTCCTTAACGCGTTCGGCATAAATGGCATCGATATCCGCATCTTTTTCTAATGTGATTACGGTGGCTAAAATATTTTGCTTACGCTCTAACTCTACATTCGCCAATTGGCGTTCTTTTAAGTTAGAAGAAACAAACGCTAAAAGACCTCCACAAACAAATGTAATGGCCGCAGCGTAAAGGATGATATAAAGGTTAGACTGTCGCACGTTGTAATCTTCTTTTTTTGTTTGCACTAACTACAAAATAATCGATCAGCGGTGCCATGACATTCATAAAGAGCACCGCTAACATAATACCTTCTGGATAAGCCGGATTAAATACCCGAATCAAAACCGTGAGTACACCAATTAAAAATCCATAAAACCATTTACCGGTTTCTGTTTGAGTTGCCGTAACCGGATCAGTAGCCATAAATACAGCTCCGAAAGCCAGGCCACCCATTACTAAATGGTAATGTGCTGGCAACATAACAAAAGCGTTTCCACCCAAGGTATTCATTAACAAACCCATAGCATACGCACCACCAAATACACTCACAATAATTTTCCAGCTACCAATACCAGTGGCAATTAAAATTACTGCACCAATTAGACACATGAGTGTTGAGGTTTCACCGATGCAGCCCGGAATAAAGCCAAAGAACATATTGGAAAAACTGTATATATCGTTTGCCCAACCTGAACCAAAAGATGATAGTGCCTGTACGGCAGATTCGGCTGTGGTCGTTGATTCTGCAGCAACTGCAAGCGGAGTTGCTCCTGAATAAGCAGCGACCGTTTTTGTACCTTCGGGCAGATAAGTCCAAACCTCACCGGCAATATTTACCGGATAAGCAAAGTATAAAAAGGCACGTGCAGTTAAGGCTACGTTTACTACGTTCATACCTGTACCGCCAAACGCTTCTTTACCAATAATAACCGCGAAAGCAGTAGCTACAGCTACTTGCCAAAGTGGGATATCAGGCGGCATGATTAACGGAATAAGCATACCGGTTACCAAAAAGCCTTCGTTTACGGGGTGTCTGCGGAAAGTAGCAAATGTAAATTCGATACCCAGACCAACAATGTAAGAAACCGCTATAATTGGAACGACCTGAATCGAGCCAATTAAGATCATATCCAATAAAGGAGCATCAGTTACACCAGTAGCCAAAAAGTGCTGGTAACCCACATTGTAAATTCCAAAGAGTAAACAAGGTACCATGGCGATGATCACCGTCATCATCATACGCTTCATGTCTACACCATCTCTAATCTGTACACCTTTTGATTCGGTTACTGATTTTGGAACAAACAAAAGTGTGGCATGGGCATCATAGATATAATGATATTTTTCCCACTTACCCCCTTTTTGAAAATGGGGCTCTATTTTATCTAGCGCATCACGTAAAAACTTCATATCGCTGCTATTAGCTGTTCCGTATTAATTCAATTCCCTCACGCAAAATTTCCTGTACGTTGTGTTTAGAAACATCAACAAACTCGCACAGTGCCAAATCTTCTTCAATCACCTCGTAGATTCCCAATGCCTCCATTTCATCGTAATCTTCGGCAATAATAGCTTTTAACAAATGAATCGGTAAAATGTCTATTGGAGTCACCTTTTCAAATACACCCGTTTGAACAAAAGCGCGAGCTTCACCATGCGTATTGGTATCGACCACAAATTCTTTTTTAGAATTCAAAAAAGACAGGAGCCCCCACGCTCTACTAAAACTTAATTTTTTTGTTGATGGAGCAATCCATCCGAGGAATTCGTAGTTGTCGCCCTCGGGTATTACAGTTACTACCTGATCGAAAAATCCGATGTGATCTTCTTTTCCAATTTTTGTTCCTGTTAATACATTACCCGAAATAACACGAACGTGATCTTGCTTAAGATTATCGGCCAAAAATTTCTTTACCGATGCACCTGTATAGGTTTTATAATACTGCGGATTTTTTACTTCTGATCCGGCCAAAGCAATTACCCGACTGGTATCGTATATGCCTTGAAGGAATAACTTACCAATTTGAATAACACCAAATGGATTGATCGTCCACACGATGTCGCTTTTACCAATGGGATCAATGTGATGAATTTGTACACCTACACAACCTGCCGGATGTGGGCCTGATATTTTGTTTAACTCTACACCCTTTGCTTGTGAGAAAACGGGGCTTATTTCACGTTCGGAATGAACATTAAGGTGTATCGCTCCCGTTGTAAATTTTTTCAAGACGTCAATACCTGCCTGAAAGAACTGCTCCTGACCTTTGTACAAAAAATTAAAATCGGGTGCGAGTGGGTGCGAATCAAAACCAGAGATGAAAATTGATTTTGGTGTTTCGCTCGGATCGGCCACGATACCAAAAGGTCGTTGCACTAAATTAACCCATACACCACTGGTTAGTAATTGCTCCTGAGCCTTTTCGCGACTAACACCGCTCAGATCAGAAACTGAATATTTTGTAAATGGGTGGTACTCGATCGATTTATCGGCTAAAATTTTAACCTCTAAAAGCTTACGCTTTTCCCCTCGCTTAATTTCTACTACTTCACCGCTTACAGGAGCGGTAAAAACAATGTTTTCGTTTTTCTTATCATGAAAGAGAACAGCACCTGCTTTTACTACATCACCTTCCTTAACCACTACTTTAGGTAAATAAATACCTTGGAAGTCGGTAGGTTTAATAGCGAAAGTTTCGGGTTGTTCGCGATCCGATAAGGTAAGCGCGGCTTTTCCTGCTAGGTTGATATCAAAGCCTTTTTTAAGTCGAATAAATTTCCCCATGAACTGGCGATCTTGTTTTAGGAACGTGGCAAAATTAGCATTTTTTCCAACATTCAATAAGGGATTTGCATTTTATTGACGCTTGAAAAAGCGTACTTGAAAAGGCTTGATGTTGCGTGATTAGAGCGCAGAATTTAAGATGATTTCAGCATGCGGGTAAAGGCCATTCGCACAACTTCATCTACTTGCTCATCGATGGTTATGTGTGTAGTATCGATCTCTATGGCATCATCTGCTTTTCTAAGCGGACTTTCTGCTCGCGTAGTGTCTATTTGATCGCGCTGTGTAATGTTCTCAATTACTTCGTCCAGGTCTACTAACTGCTTTTTATCCAATAATTCGCGCTGCCTGCGAAAAGCGCGAACCAGCATATCGGCTTTCATAAACAGTTTCAATTCTGCCGTTGGAAAAACCACGGTGCCAATATCTCGACCGTCCATTACCACACCACGCTCTTTGCCCATTTTGCGTTGCTGATCTACCATGGCGATACGAACTTCTCTGATCGTACTTACCTGACTTACATTTTCGGAAATGCGCATGGTGCGAATTTGTTTTTCAATACTAAGGCCATTTAAAAAGGTTTCTGTTTTATTCTTAGCATTAACCCGAAACGAGATATCAATTTGTTGGAGTGCACGACTTACTTCTTTGGGATTAGTAAGCGCGATGTGATGCTCTAAAAAATAAAGTGTTACGGCTCGGTACATGGCGCCACTATCAATGTATCGATAACCTAGAATGGTCGCTACTTCTTTAGCGGTCGTGCTCTTTCCGCACGCAGAGTATCCATCAATGGCAATTACTATTTTTCGAAGATTCATCAGCAATCTTTTAGCGGACATGGAATAGGCTTCCCAGGCTTAAGTTTCTTGTTTTTCTTTGGTTGATGTGAGGCGCAGGAAGCTAAAAACAAACACACCAGCGTAATAATAAGGAAGAGCTTTCGCTTAATCAGCATGCGTATGGTTAGTTATTGATAGAGTGTAAAGGAGTACTGTTCAAAAATAACCCAATTGATGCAGCCTGCCAACCGCTTGGCAGTTTATTCTGCCTACTTAAAGAAACTCCTGTTTACTAAAAACGTATCTTGCTGTGCAGCCCGCAATTGGGCATTTACTAGAAATTACCCAAGAATTAAATTTACAGCTATGGAAACCGATGATAAAGGAAAATCAGAAAAAGCGTTTGCCAACTTTGGAAAAAAAGTAGACTCGTTTGTTGAAGAACTCGGTGAAGCCGGAGAGCGACTTCAAAAAGAGTTTCAGGTAAAGTATGAGGAGCTTAAGCAATCAGCCGAGAAAATGAAATCGGAAGAAAATAAAGAACGTTGGAAAGAGGTAGAAGATAGTTTGAAAAAAGCCGGTAATGAATTCAGCAATGCATTTAAGGCTGCCTTTAAAAAAAGAGAGTAATAGAGCATAGTGAAGTATTCAATAAGGCGTTCTCACAAAATGAGAGAACGCCTTATCGAAGTTTAATCATTTAGATCGTTACTGTTTTCCATTTACCTCGTCTAAAAATTACCACACCCACCACGGCCATGAGCGACTCTGCAATGGCAATAGCTGCATACACTCCTGTTGGTCCGCTTTGAAAGTTATTGGCTAAGATGTAGGCCAGTGGTATCTGAAAAATCCAAAATCCAAAAAAGCTAATAATGGTGGGCGTTAATGTATCGCCCGCACCGTTAAACGATTGATTGATGACCATACCATAGGCATAAAAAATGTAACCTAGGGAAACGATCTGTAAACACCGCGTACCGTATTTCAATACCTCTGCATCTTGTGTAAATACTCCAATTATTAGGTTGGCACAGGTAAAGAAAACTACTGTTACAACTCCCAAAAAAATCATATTTAAAAGTGCCGCACGCCAAACCGATTTCTCGGCACGATCGGGTTGATTGGCTCCCAGATTTTGCCCGACCAACGTTGCGGCTGCATTAGCCATGCCCCAAGCCGGTAGAATAGCAAAAATAATAACACGAATAGCGTACGTATAACCAGCCATCGCAGTGCTACCAAAATCGGCCATAATTCGGTAAAGAAAAATCCAACTGGCAGAACCAATTAAAAACTGACCGGTAGCTCCTGCCGATACAACAATGAGGCGCCAAATGATGTCCAGTTTCACAACCATGTTTTGCACATGAAGCTTAATAATACCATTACCTCTTGTTAAATGGTACACTTGGTAAACTACACCCACTCCTCTGCCAATAGTTGTAGCAATGGCTGCACCTTCTACACCAAATGCGGGTATTGGGCCGAACCCAAAAATAAAAATTGGATCGAGTGCGATATTCAAAAGGTTAGAAAGTATAAGCGAACGCATGGCAATAGAAGCGTTACCCGCACCTCGAAAAATTCCATTTATGAGGAATAGCATGAGGATCGATAAGTTTCCGCAAAGCATCCATCGGGTATATCCCGAATGGTTAGCAATTAACTCAGCACTGGCGCCCATGAGCATTAAAATGCGCTCCGAATAAAAGGCTCCGACAAGTGTAATAATCAAGGAAAAGAATAAGCCCAGGTAAATAGCTTGTTCCGCTGCGGTTTCAGCTGCTTTAATATTTTTTTCACCCACTCTTCGCGCTACCATAGCGGTAGCACCCATACTAATACCCATGCCCATGGAATAGATTAAGGTGAGTATAGATTCGGTGAGTCCTACCGTAGCGATGGCATCGTTATCTTGAAGCCGGCTAACATAAAAAGCATCCACTACAGCAAAGATGGATTCCATTCCCATTTCTAAGATCATCGGAACAGATAGCAATAAGATAGCGCGATCAATACTACCCGTAGTATAACTTTGCTCTTCGCCTTTTAAGGCCTGCTTAAAAAGGCTAAAAAATGATTTGATGTTAGATTGTGTCGACATTCGTAAAGTGTGAAAGTGATGAAATAGATTTCCTATTACGTCAATTATGGGGGCGTAAAAAGTGACTAGTCTGGACGTACCAAACTTAGATTATCGGCTTCATCGGCTTTACGAATTAATGGGATAGAAACTTTCCTTACGATAAAGATGGAGAAAAGTTTAAGGTGCACATTACTTTTTGTTAAAAAATAATTTGATCGATTAAAAGATTTCACCAAATAGCACTTCATAAAATTCTTACTGGTTAGCAGTAAGCCTGTGGAATGAAGAGAAACTTATTAATTCTTACGAACTGTGCTTGCACCCGAAGTTGTTGCGTTAACGGTAGGATTTCCCTCATATAAAACAGAGCTAGCCCCTACAGCATGAGCCGTTAAGTAGTCGGTAGTAGTAACCTTTCCATGACTAGCTCCTGAAACCTGAATAGCTACTTCCCTTACGGGATAATCAAATGCAGTTAATGTAGAAGCGCCAGAAATTTCTGCTACCAGTTCATCGCCCAGTCCGCGCATCACTAACGAAGAAGCTCCAGACAAAACAGCTTTTACTTCTTTATATCCGGCATCTAGTTGTGCCACAGAAGCTCCAGATAAATAAATATCGAGTCCACCATCACTCGAAAATCCACTGATAGTAGAAATTGATGCACCCGAAAAATTTACTCCGTGCAACCTGGGCATTGTAATGTTAACATAGGTATCGTGTTGGCGATTAGTACCCTGTTTAAATTTTACTACCAAGGTGTTTCCTGATTTTAGTACAATCAAATCACTAATATTTCTGCGATCGCCTGTAGCCGAAATACTAAAGGTAGCGGCTTCTTTTACAGTAATACGTAGCGCATTACTCATCTCCAGTCTTTCAAAATCAACAAAAGAAAAACTTCGTGTTGTTTCTTGAATTGGCCCCGGATCTTCCATCTCACAGGAGGATAAAAATAGAAGTATAAAAAATGGAGCAGTTGCAAAGAGGGTTTTAAAGAGGGCTTTCATAAGTGTACAAAAATCGTTTTCACAGAGAAGACAACTTACTGTAGGATTACCCCCATCACCATTCAAAAAATAACTGACTTGCTACTTATGCAATAGAAATAGTTTTCGCACTCACAAATTCATGAATACCCATAAACGATAACTCTCTTCCGTAACCCGACTTCTTTACTCCACCAAACGGCAAACGTACATCCGAACGCATAAGCGCATTTACTAGCACTGAACCTGTTTCAAGCTCACGCGCAAGATGTTCGGCTTTCTGCAAATCAGTTGTCCAGATAGAGGCACCTAATCCATAACGACTTTGGTTTGCCAAAGCAATTGCGTCAGCCTCATCTTTAACAGAAATTATAGCCGCTAAAGGACCAAAAGTCTCTTCATCAAATGCCGGCATACCTGGTCTTACTTTGTCTAAGACAATAGGCTGTACATTACACCCATCACGACTACCCCCAACCACAAGATGGGCGCCTTTTTCTATAGAAACTGATAGCTGTTTCTCTAGCTTTTCGGCTAAATCGATACGCGCGAGTGGCCCCATGGTACTCGTCTCATCAAAAGGATTACCTTGTTTAATAGCCGAAACATGTTTTAGAAAATGATGTAGAAAAACATCTTTAACTGACTCGGCAATAAGAAAACGTTTCGCAGCAATACATGACTGACCAACGTTTTGCATACGCGACTGTGCAGCTACTAGCGCAGCCTTCTCAACATCTGCATCGGGTAGTACAATAAAGGCATCACTCCCACCCAACTCCAAAACAGTTTTTTTAATATTTTTTCCGGCTAGTGCAGCAACCTGAGAGCCGGCCAATTCGCTGCCCGTTAGTGCGACACCTTGCACGATGTCTGCCTGTATAACGGTTTCTATTAAAGTATTTTCTATCACTAAAGTTTGAAACACGCCTTCGGGAAAACCAGCTTCTTCGAATAATTTTTCCAACAACAAAGCGCATTGCGTAACATTTGCAGCGTGCTTTAACAACACCACATTACCGGCCATAATAGCTGGTGCAGCAAAGCGCATGACTTGCCAAAAAGGAAAATTCCACGGCATAATGGCCAACACGGCTCCGATAGGTTGATAGATTACCATACTTTTTCGGGCCTCTGTTACCATTGGCAGATCAGCCAAAAAAGATTGAGCACCCGTTGCAAAGTACTCGCATGCAGTAGCACTTTTTTCCACTTCGGCACGCGCTTCAGAAAGTAACTTGCCCATTTCTAACGTAGCCATGCGTACATACACTTCTTTATTTTTTCGAAGTAAAACCGCTACACGCATCAT
Organism: uncultured Chryseolinea sp.; assembly: GCA_964397805.1. Classification (GTDB taxonomy): domain Bacteria; phylum Bacteroidota; class Bacteroidia; order Cytophagales; family Cyclobacteriaceae; genus Chryseolinea. The sequence continues at coordinate 10,744 of CAYNKN010000040.1, forward strand.
CAACTCACTACGATATTCAAACGTAGTTTTACGCCAGTGTTGAAAAGCCTGATCTGTTACTTCAAGTTTCTGCTTTACAACAGTAACATCCATAGGTTGATACTCCCCTATGTGCGATTGATCAAAAGGATGGATGGAAGTAAACATGGTATCGAATTGAATCTTAAAAAATAGCAACGAAAAAAAGAAAAGCCAGGTTCATCGCCTGGCTCGTCATTTCAAGTTATGATAAGTACTTATCCGATAGCTACGCGTTTAAATTCGGCTACCGCCAAACCTTTTGTAATGCTATCTAAATATTGAGCGACAGTTTTCGAATTGTCTTTCACAAATATCTGGTGAACAAGTGTATTCTCTTTATAGAATTTCTGAAGTTTACCTTGCGCAATTTTCTCTACCATATTCTCTGGCTTGCCTTCGGCTAAGATTTGTGCTTTGGCTATTTCCAATTCTTTTTCAATAACTTCTTTATTAACTGAAGTTTCATCAACCGCTACAGGATTCATCGCAGCTATTTGCATACCTACATCTTTACCGGCTTCTACTACATCCGATCCGTTAACTCCTTTAAGAGAAACCAAAACACCGAGTTTAGAGCCAGCATGAATATACGGCACTACAGCCTCACCTTCCATACGAACATATTCGCTCACTTCAATCTTCTCACCAATTTTTCCCACCAATTCCACGATCTTATCGTTTAGCGTAAGGTCACCCGCTTTTTGTGCTAGCAACGCATCGCGATCAGCTGATTTAGTTGTAAAAGCTGTTTCTGCGATAAGTTTACCCAACGATTGGAACTCTTCATTTTTTGCCACGAAATCTGTTTCGCAGTTAAGTGCAATAAGAACAGCTTCTTTATGGTCTGAACTCACTTTAATAAATACCGATCCTTCTTTCGCATCTCTGTCAGAACGGGATGCAGAAACTTTCTGACCCTTTTTACGGAGGATTTCGATCGCTTTTTCAAAATCACCTTCGGCTTCGGTAAGAGCTTTTTTACAATCCATCATACCGGCTCCCGTCATCTGGCGTAGCTTGTTTACATCTTGTGCTGAAATGGCTGACATAGTTAATTTTGATTTACAATTTTTAAATTAATTCTTCGTGTTGCTGACTTGGCTTTAAACAAGTCGTCCTACCAACTTTAGACTTTGCAAAGTGGGCAGGACGACTTAATTTGTGAAGTATCAAATGCTTACTTTGCTTCCTCTACCGGTTCGTCAACTTTACGTTTTTCGTCTTCTTCCTTCTTAAGCGCTGCATCTTCTTTATCTTTTTTGCGCTCCATCAACGCACCTTCAATCATCTTACCTACATAATTGGTAAGTAAAGAAATTGATTTAAAGGCATCGTCATTAGCCGGAATTGGGAAATCAATATCAGAAGGATCTGAGTTGGTATCCACTAAAGCAAAAACAGGGATATTTAATTTTTGAGCTTCAGAAACAGCGATGTGTTCGCGTTTTACATCGATGATGAAAAGCGCTGCTGGTAGTCTGTTTAAATCAGCAATACCACCCAATAATTTTTCCAGTTTTGCTTTTTCGCGTGTTACCATTAAGCGTTCGCGTTTCGCTAAATTGGTGAAGGCTTCATCCTTCATCATTTTGTCGATCTGCGAAAGTTTTTTCAATGACTTCCGGATAGTAGCAAAGTTTGTTAGCATTCCACCCAACCAACGCTCGGTTACGAACGGCATGTTTAGGCGTTTTGCTTCTTCGGTTACAATGTCTTTGGCTTGTTTTTTAGTTGCCACAAACATGATTTTTCTACCGGAACGAACAATGTTTTTCAAGGCAAAAGAAGCCTCATCTAAACAAGCAAGTGTTTTATTTAAGTCGATAATGTGGATACCGTTATTCTCCATGAAGATGTACTCGGCCATCTTTGGGTTCCACTTACGGGTAAGGTGACCGAAATGTACACCTGCATCCAACAAATCCTGATATGTTAATTTTTCAGCCATTCTCTTCTTTCGATTAACGCTTGCTAAACTGGAATTTCCTTCTTGCTTTTCTTCTACCTGGTTTCTTACGTTCAACCATGCGCGAATCGCGGGTTACTAAACCTTCTTTACGTAAAGTTGGTTTGTTGTCTCCACTGATTTCAACAAGTGCCCGTGCAATACCCAAGCGAATAGCTTCTGCCTGACCCGTAACACCACCACCTTCAACATTAACAGTTACATCGTAACTGGCATCCAGTTTCAATGCAGCAAGCGCTTGTTTTACTAATGTTTGGTGAATTTCAGAAAGGAAGTACTCCTTTATATCACGGTTATTTACTTTAATATCACCATTACCTGGTTTTACATAAACCCGGGCTATGGATGTTTTTCTTCTACCGATTGCGTTAGTGATTTGCATGGATTAGAATTTTAATTCTTTAGGTTGTTGTGCTTCGTGCGGATGCTCCGTGCCGGCATAAACATGCAAGCTTCTAAAAAGCTGGCGGCCAAGCGTATTTTTTGGAAGCATACCACGTACAGCATGCTCGATAAGACGCTCTGGGTGCTTTGAACGGATAAGTGTAGGGGTGTGCTCGCGCTGACCACCTGGGTAACCCGAGTGAGTAAATATCACTCTGTCTGTCCACTTTTTACCAGTCATTCGAACTTTCTCTGCGTTAATCACAATGACATGATCTCCACAATCAACGTGGGGAGAATAGCTCGTTTTGTGCTTTCCTCTGATGATATGCGCTACTTGGCTCGCAATGCGACCGAGTACCTGCGAATTAGCATCTACGATAACCCAGTTCTTCTCTACAGAAGCCTTGTTAGCGTAGGTGGTCTTAAAGCTATTATGATCCATTTTTTGTTGAAATAATCAAATTAAATACACTACCCCCTTAAAAAGGGACACAAAGGTAAATTGCCATTATTTGAAATGCAAGTGTGTACGAGTTTTTGATGCACTACTTTCTCGGCAGTCTATCGATTTCCAGCCAATTGCCGAATAAGTGCCTGTATATCTTTCGGATAAGGTGCCTCAATAAGCTGGGATATTCCTGCCAAATCAGCGAATTCAAGGGAAAAAGCGTGTAATGCCATCCGTTTTACAAGGGGCTGCTCTTCGGTTTCCTTTTTCAGATTAAATCCTCTTTTTATTGACGAAAGAAAAAAAGGTTTCCCTCCATACAGCTCATCTCCGGTAATTGGTGCCTCCAAAAGGGACAAGTGTACGCGGATTTGGTGCATTCTACCGGTAATGGGTCGGCATTTAACCAATGTGTAAGCACGATATGCTTGAATAGATGTAAAATAGGTTTGTGCCGATTTTCCGTCACGCTTATTTATTTTAACCATACCATCATCTTGTTTTAAGATGGGAGCATCCACTAATGTCTCCGAAAACTGGTGGGTTCCATCTACTACGGCATGATAAATTTTATTTACCGAGCGTTTTTCAAACTGCATGCTAAGGTGTCGATAAGCTTCCGGATTCTTGGCTATGGCTAAAACCCCTGAAGTATCTTTATCTAACCGATGACATACCTGCGCTGTAGAAACATAGGCTCGCGCTAGCTTCAATAAATTAACATCTGATTGCCGATCCTCTAGCGTAGATAAAAAGGGCGGTTTATTGACTACTACAAAGTCGTTATCTTCGAATAAGATTAAATCCTGCAATTTGAGGCTCGGCTGTTTCAATGAGTTTTGATTAATAAGGGATATCCATCAGGCAAATTCCTGCCCATCTGGTTTAACACGCGGCAATTTAAAACTAAAAGTGGCACCTTTACCGGGTGTGCTCGTTACTTCTGCTTTTGTGTTGTGTCCTTCAAGTATATGTTTTACAATAGCCAGCCCAAGACCAGTACCTCCTTTTTCCCGACTTCTACTTTTATCTACTCGATAAAAGCGCTCGAAAATTCGCACAACATGTTCTTCTGATATTCCTTCGCCCATGTCGCGCACATAGGTTATTACATTTTTTTTACTCACCTCAAAGGCTACAGTTACCTCAGCACCATCAAAAGAATGTTTAATAGCATTCGAAATAAGGTTGGTCATTACCTGACTCATTCGCTGCCAATCGGCATATACGTAAACTTTTTGCTCACCTCCTTCAATGCGCAACTTCACATCTTTTTTATCTGCTTTCCCCTCAAATTGTTCAAATACCTCCTCGGTAAGTTTTTGCATATCGATGGTTTCAAAA
>CAYNKN010000041.1:0-12691 GCA_964397805.1 uncultured Chryseolinea sp.
GGACTAAGGTTAAAAACTAACCAAGTATTTTGGAGCCAGATCGAAATGCTCTTGCAGCATTTTTTCGCCTGGAAGAAAAGTCAGATTAATAACGAATGAAAAACCTACGAGCTTGGCGCCAAAGCTCTTTACCAAAGCAGCTGTAGCACCGGCTGTACCTCCAGTGGCCAATAAATCGTCATGCACCAATACATTCCAATGGGGCTCAATGGCATCTTCATGCATTTCTATGGTGGCTGTTCCATACTCTAAAGCATAATCTTGTGCACGCGTTTTATAAGGCAGCTTACCCGCCTTACGCACCGGAACAAACCGACAGTTGAGTTGCTTCGCCAGAATAGAGCCGAAGATAAAGCCACGCGCTTCAGTAGCTGCAACAGCATCAATAGGCAACCCTTTAAATGGACTAGCCAAAGCTTCGGCTATTTCATTTATTAAAGAAGGATCGGCTAACACCGGAGTAATGTCTTTAAAAACAATACCCGGTTTTGGGTAATCAGGAATATCGCGTATGGTTTGTTTTAACTTTTCTGACAGTAGCATAATGCGAATAAGTTTAGAGCATATAAAAGGTGTTACTCCCTTTTTCAATTAAGTTGTAAGTTTATTCAGAAAAAAGATACAGACCAACAACAGCCAATATGAAACCAGCATCAGTTAAAATTACTACCCGTATGGTAGAAGATGAAGTCTATGAAGCTAGTAATGAACAGGGCCATGCTGTTACCATCGATATGCGTGACCTATCGATTCGTAAAAACCAATCTCCCGTTGAAATACTGTTATCGTCTCTAGCAGCATGTGGAGCTGTTGATATAGTACTGATGTTAAAAAAGCGAAGGAAAAACATTCTTGATTTTACGATTGAAACAACCGGTGTCCGCAGAGAAGAAACACCACGCGGCTTTACCGATATTCACTGTTCTTTTATGCTTACCTCCCCCGATGTAACTGAAGATGAGTTACACAAAATAACCAAGCTGTCGCTAGAAAAGTATTGTTCAGTAGCCTCCACGTTAAACGCCTCCATCACCTTTAGTGTACTTATTACTCGGCCTACTTAAAGATGATCGAACACTTAATTATAGTAAGGCGCCTTGCAAAATAATTTTATCAACCAGGTTACTTCCAAATGCATACGGCAGGTATGCAATAGAGGGCATGGGTTTAGAAATAAATACATTAGCTACCTTACCTCGGGTAATAGACCCGTGTGTGGATTGTAGTTCAAGCGCTGCTGCTGTATTTAATGTTGCTGCGTTGATCGCTTCTTCGGGTGTCATCTTCATACAGATACTCGCTAAGGAAAGTACAAACAACATATTTCCACTTGGGGCACTTCCCGGATTATAGTCAGAAGCAATAGCTAGTGGCAATCCAGCTTCTATCATTTTTCGTGCAGGCGGAAAGGGTAATCCTAAAAAAAATGCAGCTCCCGGCAAGGCTGTTGGCATAACACCACTGTTCAATAAAATGGCTATCTCTTCATCACCGATATTCTCTAAATGATCAACACTAATAGCCTTTGTTTTAACCCCAGCCTGAACACCTCCAGAACGGTGTAATTGATTAGCATGAAGGCGTGGTTTCATACCGAAACGTTTTCCTTCTTCTACAATGTTAATGGTCTCATCTTCTGTAAAAAAACCCTGCTCGCAAAACACATCAATATAATCGGCAAGTTTTTCTTCGGCTATGGCCGGAATCATTTCGTTGAGTATGCAGGAAATATACTCTTCTTTTGAAACACCTTGCGGAACAGCATGGGCACCTAAAAAGGTAGTCTTTACGGTGAGCTTTGTCTCCCGACCAATTCGTCTGGCAACACGAAGCATCTTTACTTCATCTTTTAGCGTGAGGCCATATCCGCTCTTGATCTCCACAGCACCAGTACCGCTTCTCATAATTTCATTGGCTCGAGTGAGTGCCTGTGTAAAAAGTTCTTCTTCGGAAGTATGTTGCAATTGCCTGGCAGAATTTAAGATGCCCCCACCTTTGGCCGCGATTTCAGCATAACTAGCTCCTTTAATTTTCATAACGAACTCTTGCTCGCGACTGGAAGCAAATACCAAATGGGTATGCGAATCGACAAACGAAGGAAATACAAAACAACCCGAGGCGTCTATTTCCTGATGCGATGTAGGTGCCAATAAACTTTCCATGTTTCCATAGTCAGCAATGACACCATCTTTAATAGCGAGAAAGGCATTTGAAAGTACAGGGAGTTTGGCCATATCGGTGCCTGCAACAACACCTGGCGATTCGTCACGAATTTGGACTAATCCTTTAATATTTTTTATTAGGATGTCCCACATGAAGCCAAAAAATAATTATGAAAAAGGCTGATCCTTACTTACCAAACGATTCTACTTTGTAGTCGAGGTTAGTACCAAACACCGGGAAGCTTATTTTGAATAAGGCATAAAAACCACTACCTGCAATATTGGGGCGATACCCTACCTCACCACCGTACGACCAACTAAACATACGATTAAATCGGCCATCCATCCCTACCCGAAAACCAAGTGCTTTCGTATTAATCGGACTAACTGAATAGATCCGCGTGCCTTCTTCCACTGTATTCGGATCTCTGTCTGTATAAACAACATCGGCAATGCGCACGGCCGGAGATATTAAGGCATCGGCATAAACGGTAAAAATTAAGTCGTCAATACCTTCTTCAAACTTATCAAAATTAACGGCCACGTTTTTAATCCATGTCATGGATCCACCCACATAACCACCCATTACAGAAATATTCGAAAATACGCTCAAGTCTTCTTCTCTACCTGTATTTACATTAAAGAAGCTATTCGGTAATGATAAGTCGCCACTTTTTAAATCGGCATTGGTAAGACCTTGACGTTCCATAACCCGGTTTAAGTCAACCGAACTATCCCAGATAATGCCTCCTAAACGAGCACCATAAATCTTTCTTACTTTACAAGGTATTTCTGCATTAAGGGGAACACGTGCTGCCCACTTGTCGCCCTTATAGCTTTTCTTGTATAGGAACATTTTGGTTTTTGAGCTCTCCTCAAAATCTTTGATATGGTAGGTTCCGCCAAGCTCAAAGTAGTTATAAACTTCTGCCCGGTTATCGACATTGCTTTTCTTAACGGCCAGATCGCGCGCCAAATCAAAAAACTGTTGGCTATAGGTTTTTCTAAACTGAAATTTAAAGTCTACTTTATCTTTATGGTAGTAGGCCACATCGGCACCGTACCCCGCGTTTACGTTGGCTACGAATAACTCACCATAGAGTGGTGTAAGGCCTATAAAGAGTTTGTTAACCGAATAAGGCTCATCGTAGAGTTCCTCGTAGGTAACTGGGGTTTTATCTTTACGTTCTCCTTGCGCAAAAAGGCTGACCTGACTAGTCACACACGCACCGAGTAAGATTAAAAAATGGTATTTCATAACCTGGCGAATTGAGTACTGAAGGTAAAAGTAGTAAATCTTAGCCTAAATGTTAGTTTTCGATAATTGCTCACTTGTGACAGATGTAATACTTTGACTAAAATGCGATTAGTTTGATTGCTTTTCCAAGAGCTTTTTGAGCTTCTCTAACTCAGCCAGTTTACTCGCCACATCTGTTTCTTTTAGCTTCCGGTCTGTAATATCTTCGAACATTCCCAGCACGGCTACTACATCACCTGTTTTACTAATAACTGGTACTTTACTGGTTAGCACCCACGATTCTTTACCATTACTATCCGTATTTCGCTCTTCCTGATCTAACCGTGCCTTACGACTATTCATAACCGAAAGATCATCTGCCCGATAGGCATCGCCATGTTCTTTCCATGGCATTTCGTAATCGGTTTTACCAATTAAATCTTGAGGCGATTTTAAGCCTGCCACATCAGCAAATATTCGATTACAACCCTGGAACTTCAAGTCCTTATCTTTCCAGAATACAGCGCGAGGTAGGTTATCGATAATGGCTTGCATCGTTTCTTTGGCATCGCCTAATGAACCCACCATGTTATTAATTTTCATGGTATTGAACGCCACCGTTACCAAATCGGCACACGATTTTAAGAACTCAATATCTTGCTCCGTCCATTCCTTTTGTTCGTTTTGATGCTCGCAACAAATTACTCCGGCAATTTTACCTTCGTTAAAGTATGGTACATCTAGTAATGAATAAATACTCAGTGGAGTAAGATACACGTCAGAGAACTCGCGTGTAGCCGGGTGCGTATGCGCATCAATAGCAACAATCACTTCTTCGCTGGTTACAGCTTCAAAATAGCCGGGGAAATCTCTTCCAAATAATTCTGTCCCTGACTCAAAAGCACCGGTGCTATTTTGATAAAGTTTCTCGCTAACAATTTTATACTCTGTTGAATCGTACGCCCAAATACTGCACCTGGAAGCATGTATTTGTTTGGCAATGGTGCTGGTAATTTTTTCGATGGCAGCATTCCAATTACCGTTTTGAATATCTGAGTTTTTAGTGAGTTCCATCACTACCGCGCGGTTCTTGTCGCTAATTTCGTTGCGCTTTTTCTCATTGTCAAGCATTTCTTGAATATGCTTTTCCTTTCTGCGCATCTCTTCCTGAGTAGCCTCCAGCTCTTCCATATTCTGGCGCATCTCTTCTTCTTGTGCGCGCATTTCTTCGGCTTGCTGTTGTGTTTTTTCGAGCAAAATGCGGGTGCTGTCGTTTACCCGAACAGACGATATGGTTGATGCTATGCTCTCAGCTAGTTTTTCTACGAGTTCAATTTGATACTCTTCATACTTCGAGAAAGTGGCTAACTCTAAAACACCGAGTATTACATCATTAACTTTTAGTGGAACAAGCAACAAGGCATTTGGATTGGCTCCGCCTAAACCTGAGGTAATGCTAATATACTCTTTAGGAACTTCTAATAAATAAATGCGTGCACCTTCTAAGAAACACTGCCCGACCATTCCCTGCCCTACATCTACTTTTTTAGTTAGAAACTTTTTGCGCTCGAACGCATAACAGGCTACTAAATTTAATTGCTTCTCTTTATTATCTTCATCTTCACCTACCAAAAACAATCCGCCCTGATTACTTTGTGTATACTTTACTACGAAGCGAATAATGGCATCATAGAGTTCTTCAGTCGACTGATTAGACGCACGTAGAATCTCGCCTACTTGGGCTAATCCTGCGGTTGACCAATTTCGTTTCCGATCATTCTCTGCATTAGCGCTTAACTTGTTGCGCATTGTTAAGAGTGTTTGACCAAGATTACCTTCGTCATCCTCCATGTCGAGCTGCTCATTATACTGGCCAGCAGAAATAGATTCAACAAAAGTTGAAATGGAGGCTACCGACTTGGCTTGCCTCTCTAGTCGTGTTCTATCTTTTGCGTGTAGTTTCTCAGCTTTTGATTGCAGTTGATAAAACAAAACACAAAATGTTGTCACTGCTACTGTTACTAAGCCAATAGTAATCCACGAAAGTATATTGGCCGTTGTTAAATAACCCTTTGTATGCTTATTAATAATTACTACGAGTTCATCTAAGGTTTGCTCAAGGCGTATGTAGGCTGCATGATAATCTTGAAAACCAGCACTAGCCTCTTGTGAAAATTCATCGGTTTGAAATTGGGAAGTTTTCTTCGCCATTTCTATAACATCTTCAATATCAAAAACGGCCTGCTTTAGTGTTGCCTGCAAATCTTCATTCGATGTTGGATGAAATACTCCAATTGATGTGGTCTTACCATTATAGGCACTTCTTAATAAAGCGGCTGCTTCGTTGAATTCTGGAAGAACGTCTTTATCTAGCGAAAGCGAGGTGCCTTTACTTTCCGTAAGTTTTTCAAAAATGGTATTCGCGTTGGTTGTTTGATTCTTTACCTGTCCCCCCAATAAAATGTACGGCAAAAATTTCTGGTGCGAAGCAATTGTGCTCTGTTGCACGTAAACAAGAAGAGATAGAATAAACAGGCCAACGAGTACAAAACTGAATGTGTATTTAGTTACGCGAGTCATATGGCTAAGGAGGAGTTTGTATGGTACTCGAGCCAAATTAGCAATATTAACTTCAAAATAAAATGTTGATCCTTAAAGAAGCGTTAAAGAGCTAGCGCCATCCTCCACCCAATGCTTTGTAAATGTTAATGGTGGCGAAGTTTTGCAGCTTTCTGGTTTTGACAAATTCTATCCGAGTTTCTAACATTAATCGTTGGGTCATTAGTACCTCCAGGTAACTGGCTTTACCTGCTTTAAATAGATCATTAGATATTTCATTAGATTGCGCAACTACAGCAACTTTATTATCAACAAGGGCTGCAATTTTTGCTAAATTTTCAATATTTGATAGCTCGGTAGACACTTCGATATAGCCATTTAAAATGGTTCGCTGATAGGTATAAATCGCATCAATTTGTTGCGCCTTTGCATTATTAAATTGTGCTTTTATTGCCGCTCGGTTTAGCAAGGGTGCCATAATACTGCCAACAAGCGCATAGGTAATTGACTCTGGCGTATTAAAAAGAAGTTTGGTTTCGAATGCCTGGAAACCTAAAAGCCCGGTAATGTTAAAAGAGGGGTAAAACGAAGCACGAGCAAACTTTACATCAAACTTACTGGCCAACAACGCTTGCTCTGCTTGCCGGATATCAGGGCGATTTTGTAATAGATCAGATGGGATTCCGGTTTTAATATCTTCTGGTACTTCCCGGTAAAAATCTGATTGATTTCGTGTTATCGCTTGAGGATAACGCCCCAATAGAAAATTGATTTTGTTTTCGTTCTGGATAATTTTCTGGGTGGTTTCAAGCGCCAAAATTTGCGCACTTAACACTTGTGCTTCAAACTGCTTAACAGCAAGTTCGTTTGAAAAGGCCGCTTGTTTTTGCGCACTTGCAATAGCTAATGCATTTTGTTGCAATTCAATTGCCTCATTAATTATTTCCAATTCAATATCCAGCGAAAGAAGCTCGAAGTAGGTACCGGATACCTCTGCAATAAGCGATGTTACAACTAAATTTCTACCTTCCACAGAAGCCAAATAGCGCGCTAAAGCAGCTTGCTTTTTACTTCGAAGCTTACCCCAGATATCGGCCTCCCACTGCGTTTGCAATCCCACGAAATAATCAGGTAAGTCAACTGGCACAATTCTACCCGGAGTTATTTCTGTTGAAATGTTACCAGCTCCATCCATGGTATAAAGACCATACCTACGTTGCGCTGCTGATACGCCACCACTAACTGTTGGCTTCAACATACCTTTTGCCAACAGCACGTTACTTTTAACGGCTTCAATTTTCTGAAAGGCTATTAAAACATCCAGATTATTCTTGAGGGCAGTGTCTACTAAGGCAATTAAATTCTCGTCATCAAAAAACTTTCTCCAATTAATTTCTATACTACTGGAATCCTTCTTTACCGTATATGCTTCCGGTAAACTCGGCATACTTTTTTTAACTTCTACACGAGTTGATTTACATGCTGATAGTAGGGCTATCAGACAAACTATCTCTATAAAATTTACTATGGTTGATTTCATGATCGCCATTAAATTGTCTCAGTAAATGCTTTTTGTTCTTTTATACCTCGTTTGGTGAAACGTTCTGCCAGCGTAGCAAAAACTACATAGAGGCCGGGAATGATGATAACGCCAAGTATAGTTCCGAAAATCATTCCCCCTGCTGACGCTGTACCAATTGTTCGGTTACCAATTGCCCCCGCTCCACTAGCAAACATTAATGGAATTAGTCCTGCGGTAAAAGCAAATGATGTCATTAAAATTGGTCTTAACCTGGCTATCGCGCCCTCAATACCAGCTTGAAGTGGTGTTTTACCTTCGCGGTGTTTTTGTGTGGCGAACTCTACAATTAGAATAGCATTTTTTCCTAAGAGCCCAATAAGCATAATCATGGCTATTTGAGCATAGATGTTATTTTCTAAACCCGTAATTACCAGTAAGAAAAATGCACCAAAAACACCAAAGGGTAAAGACAATATAACTGGAAACGGAAGTAGAAAACTCTCATACTGCGCGGCTAGCAATAGGTAAACAAACAGCAAGCAAATAAAGAAGATAAGAATAGCTTCGTTTCCTGCGTTAGCCTGATCGCGCGAAGAACCAGCCCAATCAAAATCATATCCCTTTGGAAGTTTTTCGTTAGCAACCTGCTTCACCGCTTCAACGGCTTGGCCACTACTAAATCCGGGTGCAGGTTCCCCATTAATCATGGCCGATAGATACATGTTATAACGCGTTACTTGTTCGGGTCCATAAATTTTTGTGATCGTTAGAAAAGAAGAAACCTGAACCATCTCTTCATTTTTATTTTTGACAAACAACTTTAGAATATCCGAAGGTTTTTGTCTGAACTCGGGAGACGACTGTACCATTACCCGATACATCTGCCCGAAGCGTATAAAATTTGTTGCATACTCACTCCCTAAAAAAGTTTGAAGACTACCTAAAATATCTTCAACCACAACACCCTTTTGTGCCGCTTTATCATTGTCGATCGAAATAAGGTACTGCGGAAAACTTGCATCAAAAATGGTAAAGGCATTAGCAATTTCTGGTCTGTTGTTTAGCTCGCTAACAAAATCATTAGCAGTTTCTTCTAACGCTTTTAAATCGGTTGTTCCTGTTTTATCGAGCAAACGCAATTCAAAACCACTTGAGTTACCATAACCGGGTACGGGGGGTGGTGTAAAGAATTCAATCTTAGCATCTTTAATGTGCGCTGTTTTTAAATTGAGCTGTTCAATAATTTCTTTATCCGATAACTCCCTATCTCCCCACGACTTCAATCCAATTAAATTCATTCCATAAGTAGCGCCTGTTCCGTCAGATAGAATACTAAAACCAGCAAGTGTAGAAACGCTTTCAACCTCTTCCATACCACTCGCTACAAGTTGCACTTCGTCTGCAACGCGCTCAGTTCTTTCTAACGTAGCTCCAGAGGGAGTCGTAATGTTTGCATAGATAGTGCCTTGATCTTCGTTGGGAATAAAACCACTCGCTAATTGTTTACCGAGTATTCCAGAAAACACGCAAAAGATAATGAGTGATCCGAACGTGATTAAGTTTCTGTTGGCAATTAATGAGATCAGCTTGTGATAACGATTTTCCAGACGTTGATAATTACTATTGAAGCTGGAAAAAAATCGATTGAGTATTCCTCGCTTAGGCGTATGATGATGATGATGAATAGGTTTCAGTAAGATGGCGCATAAAGCCGGAGTAAGTGTTAAAGCAGTAACTCCCGAAAGCACGATGGATACAGCCAGTGTAATTGAAAACTGTTTATAAAATATACCAGTAGGACCTGGCACAAAAGCCACCGGAATGAAAACAGCTGACATCACCAGTGTAATGGCTATTACAGCACCACTAATTTCGCGCATAGAACGTTCTGTAGCTTTACGCGGACTTAGTTTATGATGTTCCATGTTTGCATGGACAGACTCGACAACCACAATGGCATTATCTACCACAATACCAATAGCTAATACGAGCGCAAATAGTGTTACTAAATTCAACGAAAAACCAAAAAACTGCATGAAGAAAAAAGTACCTACTAATGACACCGGCACTGTTAAAGCAGGTATAAGCGTAGAGCGCCAATCTTGTAGGAAAATAAAAACAACGAGTGAAACTAATATAAATGCTTCTACTAATGTTTTCACTACCTCGTGTACCGAAGCATCTAAAAACGAAGAGACATCATAACTTACGGTGTAATCCATCCCTGCGGGAAAGTTTACCTTCAGCTCTTCCATTCGGGTTTTAATATTTTGAATTACCTGACTTGCATTTGATCCAGGTCGTTGCTTAATCATAATCGCAGCCGAGGGCTTACCGTTTTCTTTAGAAATCACATCGTAATCTTGTGAACCAAACTCGATTTCAGCGATATCTTTTAACCGTACTTTTTCACCTTCATTGTTACTGCGAACAATAATATTCTCATACTCCTCAACCGTATTAAATTTACCCGTGTACTTTAACACATACTGCAGCGCCTGCGCTTTTTTACCTGAACTCTCTCCAATTTTACCCGGAGCAGCCTCCACATTTTGCTGGCGTAAACTTTGAATTACTTCCTGCGTTGATATCTGAAAGTTTGTCATTTTAACAGGATTCAACCATACTCGCATGGCATAATCAGTTGAACCCATAATGACTGCATAACCAACACCATCAATACGTTTTAACTCTGCCAACAAGTTAATGTCTGTGTAGTTGTACAAAAACTTCTCATCTGTCTCCGGATCATCGCTCAGTACATTAAGGTATAGAAGCATACTGTTCTGAACCTTTTCTACTATCACACCTGCCTTTATAACTTCTTCGGGTAATTCATCTAAAACAGACGATACACGGTTTTGCACATTAACCGCTGCGATCTCTGGATCTGTTCCGGCTTTAAAAATAATTTGTATTACACTCGTGCCATCGTTACCTGAAACGGATGCCATATAAGCCATACCGGGAACACCATTAATGGAGCGCTCTAACGGAGTAACAACAGCCTTTACACAAGTCTCTGCGTTGGCTCCGGTGTACTTGGTTGTTACGTTTACTTCCGGGGGTGCAATATCCGGAAACTGCGTCATGGGTAGTTGTGTTACAGCTATCAATCCCAAGAATGTGATCAACACCGATATAACAATACTTAAAACCGGGCGATGTATAAATTTACTTGTCATGTACGGTAGGTTATCTGGTTTTAGAAAGCAATGGCATTTTCTCCGGTGTAATTACATCGCCTTCTTTTAGAAGTTGGATACCTTCAGCTACAATAACATCAGAACTTGAAAGCCCAGATTCAACTACAAATGATAAGCCTAGTCTTCGCTGTGGTTTTATTTTGCGCATACGCACTACGTTAGCACTATCTACCACAAATACATACATATACTCCTGCACCTCAAACGTTGCTTCTTGTGGAATTAATAGTGCTTTTGATAGTTTACTTACTAACTGAACTTTACCACTTGAACCATGTTTTAACAACCCATCGGGATTTGGAAATTTGGCCCTGAAGGCAATGTTTCCTGTTGTCTCATCAAACTCACCTTCAATCGTTTCTATTTTTCCTTTGTATTGATGTACCTCGTCATTGGCAAGAATTAACGTAATTTCTTCCTCTTTACTAAACTGCTTTTGTTTTTTATAACTTAAATACTCAACCTCTGAAACATGGAAATAAGCAAATACTTCTTTGGTACTCGAGAGCGTGGTTAATAACGTACCTTCATCGATCAAGCTTCCAATTTTATAGTGTATTCTATTTACCACTCCATCGAAGGATGCGCGTATTTCTGTTAACGAAACATTTAGAGCTGCTTTCGATTCACTTGCTTTTGCTTCCTCTACCTTAGCGCGTATTGCATCAACCTTAGCTTCTGCAATTTCAACTTCGGTATTCGAAATAATATTTTTTGTTGCCAGCGCTTTAATATTTACAAGCTCTAGTTCAGCAGCTTTTACTTCTGCCGCTATGCTTTTAACTGCGGCTTTCGTTGCATTTAATTCGCGCTGAAATTGCTGACTATTAATTCGAAAAAGAAGCTGTCCTTTCTTTACAGAACTTCCCTCGTCTACCAATATTTCTTCTAAATACCCCTCGATTTTCGCATGAATTTGAACATACTGCGGGGATTCTATTTTTGCTACATACTCTTGGATAAAGCTTGTATCTGCAACTATTGGTTGTAGCACAGGAAAATTCTCGGCTGTAACTGTTTCTGGTTTTGTGGAACAGCCCGTATAAAATACCGCTGTAACCATAAGTATCATCAAAAATCGCATGAAGTAAAGAGATAAATAAATTGAATATAAAAGACTTGAATAGGTATGCTGGATACCTATACAATGAGATGATGTATGTAAGGGAAGTAATTGTTACCGCGGAGGGCGTGGTAATATTTCAGGACAATATTGGTGAGGACAATCCGCGATTTTCCACGGATAAAAAATATTTCGGTGAAGACGCTGAAGAGGTTTTGTATAATTTTGTTCAGTAACAAAAAGAAAGTTTTCTGTTTCTATACTTAGTGGTTTTTCCAGTTCGCAGGGTGTAGGCATCTCTTCCTGACTCTTCTCTCGTTCAATTTTGGCAGATACAACGGTCACATTATCCTTGGGTATTGTAATACCCCAACCCATTGACGGCCAAAAAAATAATACTAAAACGAAAGTATGGATTAAAATAAGGCGCATTTTAATGCTATCTCTTTGAATTTTTAAGAAATGAGGTTCAAAAATTTACCTCAAAGATAGCTTGTCAAAGCTTTATTATTCCAATGTTAGAAGATAGAATTAATAAAAAAAATTTCAACGGTTTGAAATGTCCTGAATACGTGAATCAAGAGAGGTTAGCAATAGCCGATAATGCTTTACCACTCGCTTCTAAAATTTGCTCCACTACTTCTCCATCAATTGCAGCTGAAATAAACATCGCTTCAAACTGGGATGGAGGCAAATAAACGCCTTGCTCCAACATTGATTGAAAGAACTTAGCAAATAAGGTAGTATTCGTAGTTTTAGCAGTATCAAAATCAACTACGTGTTGATCGGTAAAAAACAATGTAACCATTGAGCCTACCTGATTAATAGTGTAGGGTAACTCTAAAGCACGAAGTTGTTCCGTAAGTCCGGATACTAAAGTAGTAGTAGTTGAATTAATTTGATCATAAATTTTGGGAGTAGCGTGTAAGTGTCGCAACATCG
>CAYNKN010000041.1:12701-14701 GCA_964397805.1 uncultured Chryseolinea sp.
AAGCCAGCAGCCATCGCTAGTGGATTTCCAGATAGTGTACCGGCTTGGTAAACAGGCCCTGCTGGTGATACCGAATCCATAATTTCACGCTTACCTCCATACGCACCTACAGGCAAGCCGCCACCAATAATTTTTCCGAGCGTAGTCATATCGGGTTTAACACCATAGAGTTGTTGCGCCCCGCCCAATGATAAACGGAATCCTGTCATCACTTCATCAAAAATCAAAATAATTTGATGGGCTGTACATAACGCGCGTAACCCTTGCAAATATCCATCTGCCGGAGCAACGCATCCCATATTACCCACCACAGGTTCTAAAATAATTGCGGCTATCTGATTAGGGTTTTCATGAATAATCTGTTCTACTGCTGCCAGATTATTAAAGGGAGCAATAAGGGTATCTTTAGCTGTACCGGCCGTAACGCCTGGGCTATCGGGCGAACCAAAAGTAAGTGCGCCACTACCTGCGGCAATTAAAAACGAATCGCCATGCCCATGATAGCATCCTTCCATTTTAATGATCTTATCGCGACCCGTAAACCCGCGGGCTACACGCACAGCCGACATGGTAGCTTCTGTTCCTGAATTGACCATGCGCACTTTCTCGATGGATGGTACAATACCACAAATAAGCTCAGCCATCTCTACCTCACGCGAAGTTGGCGCACCAAATGATGGGGAGTCTCGTAAAGCTTTTACTACCGCTTCTTCAATTAATGGATGCGCATGACCTAAAATCATGGGACCCCAGGAATTAATCAGATCGATGTACGAATTTCCATTCTCGTCATACAGGTAGGCACCTTTAGCCGATTTAATAAAAACGGGATTTCCGCCTACGGCACGAAAAGCACGAACGGGTGAATTTACACCACCCGGAATAACTTGTTTTGCACGCTCAAATAATGAACGACTTGTCGATAAATCTAACATAGTACTTTTAGAAATTAACGCTTATCCAATACTTCAATCTTTCCTTCTTGAAACCGAATAAACGGAACAAGCTGGTTACTCTGACTAAATTGGTATTGATAGCCCTCGGACAAATAGCCGGGTAAAGTAATTTGTTTATTAAGTCCATCTTGAAAATAGACGCCATTTTCTTTAAACTGATTTCCAATAAAATAAAGTATGTCGTATCCCAGCGCATGATAGTTAGAATGCGGTCGTCCATGAAGCTTAACGAATTTTTTCTCGAACTGCTTATACAATGGTTTGCTAGAATTCATAAAATTCGGTGCTGCTAGAATAACGGGTAGCACACTAAATTTCTCAAGACTTACCGCAGGTTGGTCTAACCAATTTTCTGAACCCATTACCACAATTCTATCGCCACGCGTTTCTACACTGCTAAATACTTTCGCATAAATAAGGGCATCGTCTGACGCCACATAAATACATCCTAAACTGTCTTTCTTTAATGAAAATTGTTTGGCGTATCGAAATTCGTCATACTCGGTTGGGGTAGATAAAATACTTAACACCATTTTAGAATTTTCTTTTGGAACGCGATGTGAAGCCATAATACGCATCCCCTTTTCGCGAGCAGCCTTAATGAAATTAGCTGCCATAACCGAGTCGCGTTTGGTTGTTCCATAAAAGACCATGCACGTTTTTTTGGTTACATAGTCGGCTAAAAATTCGCCCGACTTTTGACCCAGCACTTCTAAGGAAGGTTGAAACAAATACGTATACGGACTAATACCAATTACATCGCTATTGTTATGTAATGGGTTCAATACATTAATTTTATTCGCCATCGAAAACTCCTGTATAGGTTTGTTCTCGTCTTGAAAAAACGGCCCAATAATTAAATCGGTATTTTTTAGTTCGTCTGTTTCGAGTATGGTCTTAATTTTATTAGCACTTCGTTCTGTATCATACGCTCGCAGACTAATGTTGATCCCTTGCTTGCGTAAAGTATCAGCGGCTAAGCGCATTCCTTCATATAAATCTAAAACAAGTTGATTTCGTTTTTTGGTTGGAGTCGGATCCAGT
>CAYNKN010000042.1:0-14531 GCA_964397805.1 uncultured Chryseolinea sp.
AAAAAGGCCAGGATATTCAAGAGCCTTTTGGAAAGCTTCAAAGAGGGCGTTTTTTTATTAAAATTAGTAGCTATCCGGTGAAAGAAATCATAATAGGAAGTGCTGCCTGCATTAACAATAAATCGATCGTTTTCAACCGTGCTATCCATTAATGCGATGGCAATTTGAGTGACATCGCGAACATCTACATAGTTTAAGTAACCATCTGTATAAAAGGGTCTCTCATCCCAACAGTATTTAAATAATTGTGCGCTGCTGCGTGTCCAGTTAGCAGGAGCCAGAATAACCGATGGGTTAATAATTACTGTGCTTAATCCTTCTTCTTGTCCGCGAAATACTTCAAGTTCTGCTAAATATTTCGATTCGGCATAGGTACTATTTACGGGGCTATCTACCCATTTGTTGGTCTCATCTATTAGTGTTTGTCCTTTTTGTCTACTAAGTGCAGCAACAGAACTAATGTGTACTAATCTTTTAATTTCTTGATTAAGACATTGATCGACAAGATTACGCGTGCCTACGGTATTAATGTCGAAGACTTCTTTTTTTCTTCTTGGATTAAAACTTACGATGGCAGCCGTATGAATAACGTGCGTAACACCAGCCAGACCTTCATGTAATGAAAGGGGATCTAATAGATCTGCATCGCGCCAAATAACTTTATCATGAATGTCTTGTAGCATAGTAGTATCACTACCTTTTCTTTTGAATGCTACAACAGTTTTTTTATCATGGACTAATTGCCGAACAATAAAACTGCCCAGCAAACCATTGGCACCGGTAACTGCAATCATGATGTAAATATTAAGTAATTGAATTAACTAAGCCATTCTTATGCAAGCTATAAAGAATTGTTTAATAAGGGCAGCGATAGAGCCTTTTGGTAATACTTCATGGTTTGGGCTTCTTCTAATAAATGGAGGTGTTGTAAATGATGCCCATCACTACCAACAAAATGAACCCATCCTCGATCGATTAATTGTTTAGCGGCAGTTTTTACTTGTTTTGAATAGTATCCGGTGATCGAGCTGGAATTCAATTGAAAGAGTACGCCACGATCTAAGAGATCTTCTGCCTTCGTTAGATTATTCTGTAAGTATAAATACCTTTCTGGATGTGCCAGTACAAGCTTGTATCCTTTAGTAGATGCCAGAAAGATGAACTCTTTTAAGTTTAAAGGTTCATTTAAAAAATTTGTTTCGAAGAGTAAATAATTTTTTCCGAAGGTGAGTAAGTGCTCTTGATTTTCAATCATTCGATAGAGCTGTTCATCAAGGTAGTATTCGGCTGCTGCCTCAACAACCATACGGCTCTTGTTAGCGTGAAGATATGTGTTAAGTTCTTCTAATTTTTTAAGGATATCTGCCGATGTATTTCGGTAAGCATCGCTCATTACATGTGGTGTAGTAATAAGTTTTGTATATCCTAAGCGTTGAAAATGCGCTATCATTTCAGCTGCTTGTTCAAATGATTGAACACCATCATCTAATCCGGGCAATAGATGGGAATGCACATCTACGGTTAGCGATGAAAGTGACGTAATGGCTTCCTTTTTTTTTAGCCAGTTAAACACTATCGTGAAAATATTTTTTTTATGAAATCTACTTTCCTTGGGTCTTCATAATATCCGTATCCATAGCTTTGTTCGCCTGATGCAGGTAGTGCATTGAGTAAAGTAGTGATGTTGGTGAATTTGTTAATATTAACAATGCGTTGAAGATTGAATAAAAAGTTTTTACGTGAATAGTTAGCTCGGAAAATATATATTGAAATATCGGCATGCTTCATAGCCATGATACCATCCGTTACTAATCCTACGGGCGGTGTATCTAATACAATATAATCGTATTTCGATTTTAAATCGACAATGAGTCCTTCAAACTCACCATTGAGTAAGAGTTCAGAAGGATTAGGCGGATGCGGCCCAGAAGGTATATAATCAAAGCCATCAATTTCAGTGGCAATAACACACTCTTCCCAAGTATTCTTTTTTATAAGAATTGTACTAACGCCCTTTGTTTTATCTTCAACATTTACCGGTAACCCGATTTTTGGTTTCCGCATATCTAAATCAACTAGAATTACTTTTTTCTTTGAGGAGGCGAGGATGCCACCCAAGTTCAAAGCAATAAAAGATTTTCCTTCTCCTGAAACCGTAGATGAGATGGCTATTACTTTTTTGCGTTCATTAATATTAAAAAAATCGAGATTGGTGCGTATCGTTCTTAGCGATTCACTTACCATTGATTTAGGATGTTCCCGAATATGAAGCCCAACACCGTGTAAATAATAGCGCGATGCGGGTACAATACCAAGGATGGGCACTTCACTGATACTCTCCAGATCCGTAACACTGGTAATTTTGTTATTGAGTAGATAAAGTAACCCTATGCAGAATAGTATAGCCACGATACTACCAACAAAGCCAATACCGGCTATTATAAATCTTTTGGGTGAAATAGGCACACTCGGTTTTGTAGCGGGCGATAAAATTTTATAATCAGGGATGCTTCCCGCTTGTGCAATTTCGAATTGTGATTTGGATTGAACCAGACTTAAATACAATTGCTCATAGAGTCTATAAAAGCGTTGATTTTTTAGATGTTGTGTATTCTTATCGGGTAGGTTAGCAAATTGACGTTCGAGGGTTCTTTTTCGTGCATTAATTAATTCGAGTTTTTGGATCCATTCTTTTTTGATATTGGCTAGTTGATCGCTTAGTGAGTTTTGAAGTATCTCTATCTCCTTATCTTTTTGTCGGTAAGCAAAGGTTGTTTCATTGTAGGATAGTTTCAATTTCTCTTGCTCCAGATAAAGTAGTTCGAGTGCATCTAAATTTTTAATAATGTTTGGTGGGAGGAGACTTCGGTAGGCGAGTACATTAGCGAGATTTTTTGTTTGGATACCATCATATAATGAGTTAAGAGCATTTACTTTTACAGTAAGATCATACCGTTGCGAGTCTAGTTGGTTGATAGCATCAACAGTAAATTTTAGATCTTCCTCTAAGTTGTTGGATCTATTTTGGATGGTAAAATTTTCAAAGTAGTTTTCATACTCCTCCATTTTATCCTCTATTTGCTTAAGTTCGTTCGTGAGCCAATCAATTTTTTGCTTGGTCGCTAAGTTTTTTTGTTCGTTACTGTATTGCAGATACAGGGTGTCAATTTTTTGTAAAATAGCTGTTGCTTTTTCTGGACTATGATCTTTGAATGATACACGTATGGTGTTGGCATTAAAGTTTAAAACTTCAACAACTAAATTTTGCGATAGGTAATGAAGGAGCGCCTCACGACTGTTTAGGGTGAAAAAATATCCAATCTCATCACCTGAATCAAAAAGTGGATTTTTAGAAATAAGTAATGTTACACCATTAAGCGTGATTGGTTTGTCATACTGTCCACTAATTTCTTTCCCCTCTTTATCAATCTTTAATGTAAACCGATATGCATCTTTTTCATCGAAATAAATAGGTCTGTCGTAAATAGCCTTTGGACTGCTAATTGGTGTAACATAAAAGGGTTGACTGATATAGAGTTCCTCATTTAAAACACGACCAATACTATAATAGCTAATGCCAATAGACGATGAGTCGAGCACTCGGTTTAAGAAGAGTTTCGATTGAATAATTTCTAGTTCGCCAGCTAACTGGTTAAGGTTCTGATCTTCGATAACACCCTTTATACCAAAATCAGAGGCTTCATCTTTTATGTCTAATTTAAGTTCTGAATCTGCTTGATAGATATTTTTTGTATAGCGAATAAGTAGTAACGCAGCTGTATTGATAAACATGAAAATGAGTGCCAACCAAAACCAGTTGTTTCGGATTACCGCTTTAAGTTTGTTACCATCAATACCTTCGGTTGATAGTGATTGAACTTTTATGGTTCTGTGTGTATCCAAATGTTTATCTCAAACTAATTAAAACGACAATGAGCGTAGTTAAGCTGGTAACTACACTTACTAGTGGTCCGTAATCACGAAACCCTTCACTAAGTGGTCTACGTATGGGCTCCACATAGATAATATCTCCGGGCTCCATAATTATATTGTTCTTTAAGTAGCCTTCAATGGTACTTAAATCAATAACGAAAACATCTTTACCTCTTAATACCCGAATTGAATGTGCCTTCCCCATTTCATCTATCCCTTGTGCCAAGGCTAATATTTCTACTAAGTGCATTTGTTCATTAACCAATGGTATTACTTGTCCACCGGGAGAGCCTAAAACAAAAACACGCTTGTTGCCATAGGTTAAAGCAACAAAAGGATTTTGGTAGTATTTAGTGTACTCCTTTTGTAGTATGGCCTCTGCTTGGCGAAGCGTAAGGCCTTCTATTTTGATCTCACCAATCATTGGAAATTTGGCAATACCCTGAACATCCACTAAATATTGAGCTTGTTCAGTTTGCATGGCTGCCTGATTGGTGATTTCTTTTCGGAGGTGAAAATCCGGATCAATTAAGCGTTCACCATTATTCGTATAGACCTCAAGGGTAAGGTAGTCGTGGGGTTTAACAACGTAGTTTTGCTCTGCTTGTGCGGTGGCATTGGCTAACGCATCAGTTTCAGATACTTTAAACATGATGTTTTGCTTGTATGATCCACATGCAGTAATCATAAAGCTCACGAATATCAAATAAAGGCTAGTGGGCAAATGTTTCAAGCGAATAACGGTTAATTCTAACCCCGTGAAATTACAGATTTTCTTAAGAATTCGTCTACCGTTGGTAGTTGTTGATCTTTATCAGAAATAATAGGATTTTCTACCTGCCAATTTATAGCCAAGCTGGGGTCATTCCACACAATTCCTTTTTCAGCTTCTTTGTTATACTGGTTAGAGCATTTATAAAAGAAAACAGAATCTTCTAACGCGGCAAATCCATGCGCGAAACCTTCGGGTACCATAAGCATATTGTGCTTTTCGCCCTCCAAAAGGCAATAGTATACTTTTAAAAAAGTTTTTGAGTTCGGTCGAATATCTACAACTACATCAAGCACTCTTCCGCTAATTACCGTAACTAATTTAGCTTGTGCGAAGGGTTCTGTTTGAAGATGAAGACCACGAATTACACCTTTTTTAGAGAATGATTGATTCTCTTGGACAAATGTATAATTGATAGTGTGTTTGTGAAAGGTGTCTTGTTTATAGAATTCATAAAACCAACCACGGTCATCGTTATAAATGGTAGGTATTATTTCAAGTAATCCGTCAAAACCTGTTTGAATAATCTGCATGAAAAATTGTTAAAGAATAACTGCTATACAGCCTGTAAGGCGCGAAGATATTTATTGATAACAATAGATTCATCATATTCGGCTTCCATTTTTGCGCGACCGTTTGTTCCAAATTGGCGCAGCGTATCGTCAGAAAGATTCAACATACTTTTCATTTTCTCGGCCAAATCGCCAGCATCTTTCATTTTGCAGAGTAAACCGTTGAATTGATCTATAACAACATGATTACAGCCGGGTACGTCTGTCGCAATAATGGGTTTAGCAGAACTTGCTGCTTCTAGTAAAGTTCTGGGTGTACCTTCTCTATACGATGGGAGTACGACACAATCAGCAGCTTCGATAAAATGTCGCACATCATCGGTGGTGCCGAGGTACTCAATTGTTCCGTTGTTAATCCAACTTTCAATTTTAGCTACTTCTATGCCCCGAACATGAAGTGGATCCATGGCACCTAGCACCTGAAATTTAGCCTGGACACCAAATTCTCTCAGTTTTCCAATAGCATCTATGTATTCTAAAACACCCTTATCGGTTATTAGCCTGGAAATAAGTAAGAAGGTAAATGTATTGTTTCTTTTATAGGGAATGGGTTGAAAGTGGGTGAGATCAATACCAGAACCTGGTAATAAATCGACCGCTTCTTTACGAACCAGCTTCTTTTCTATAAAGAGTTTTAGATCATCTGGGTTTTGAAAAAAGACTTTTTTAGCAAATCGAAAGCTAATTCTATAGAGCGCTATCGCAATTTTTGAAACCAAATTATCTTTAAGGAAAACGGTTCCCAAACCACACACATTATTTATAACAGGTATTTTTAACAGCGAGGCTGCCAGTGTACCATAAACATTAGGTTTGATGGTGTAGTGCAGAATAATATCGGGGGCTACTCTTCTGTAAATGGTGTATAACTCAGCAATGAGCGCCATATCCTTTATAGGATTTGCTCCTCGGCTGTCCATTTTAACAGCGTGGTGTATACATCCAGCGTCAACAATTAACTGGGTATACGTATCAGTTGGAGCAATAGCATGAACTTCATGCCCCTCCTCCATCAACTTTTTCACAAAAGACATCCTGAAATTGTAAATATTCCAAGAGGTGTTCAATACTATCGCAATTCTCATTTGGGCTCCTATTCAAGATTTTTGGAGGGCTTTCCGGCAGAACACCATAGAAAACCGATAATCTGCAAAAATCTTTGGTCTAGATGCTGCAAAGGTAGGAAAAGTAACTGTTCCCAAAACTATGTTTAAAAATTATGCGTTAAGTTTGGCCAATTACGGTAAGTATGAAAGAAGAAATAAGTAAGGCCATATTAGTGGCTATTGGAAATACGAAAGAAGAAGAGCAGGTAACAGAATACCTTGATGAGTTGGCGTTTTTGGCAGAGACAGCCCAAATTGTAAGTGTTAAGCGGTTTATACAGAATTTACCGCATCCAGACTCCAGAACATTTGTAGGAAAGGGAAAGCTGGCTGAAATAAAAGAGTACCTGCTCACTAACAAAGTGAGTATTGTAATTTTTGATGATGACTTAACACCTTCGCAATTAAAAAATCTGGAGAAGGAATTTAATCCGAAAGAGCAAGAAGATTTTAAAGTCAGAATTTATGACAGAAGTTTATTGATTCTCGACATATTTCTTTGGCGTGCGCAAACGGCTCAAGCAAAAACGCAGGTTGAGTTAGCACGTAATCAATATCTTCTACCCCGTCTTACTAGACTATGGACTCACTTGGAACGGCAACGTGGTGGAACCGGAACGCGTGGTGGTGCTGGTGAGCGCGAAATAGAAACGGATAGGCGAAACATTCGAAACGAGATTAAGGTACTGAAGGATAAGTTAGAGAAGATTGAAAAGCAACGGTTTACACAGCGTAAATCAAGAGGTAATATTGTGCGGGTAGCATTAGTAGGCTACACTAACGTAGGAAAGTCTACGTTAATGAATCTACTTTCAGGTTCTGGAATTTTGGCAGAGAACAAACTCTTTGCTACCGTAGATGCTACCGTACGTAAAGTAACTTTTGGAAACATTCCCTTCTTGCTTTCCGATACTGTAGGTTTTATTCGCAAACTACCTCACCATCTAATTGAGTCGTTTAAATCAACCCTCGATGAAGTGCGTGAAGCAGATTTGTTATTACATGTAGTTGATCTGGCACACCCCTTTCATGAAAATCAAATTGAAGTAGTTACCCAAACGTTGCAAGAAATGAATGCCGTTAATATTCCGTGTATTCTGGTACTCAACAAAGTTGATCGGTTTTTAGAAGCTAACCCAACAATTTCGTTAGATGAGATGACTGGCTTTTATCGCGAGTTAGGTTATGAGCATATCATTTTTGTCTCGGCTACTAAAAATGAAAACATAACAGCTTTGAAGAAAATGATTTTTGAAGAGGTTAAGAAAAAACACGTGCAAATATTTCCTAATTTTTTGAAAAAGGGTTACGAGTTTTCTCCTTGGCCTGAAATGAATGATCAGGCTGACTAATCCAGCCCGATCATCATAAATGCTCCCCAATAAATAGGATCAGGATATTCAACACGAAGTTCTTTTTTGGCATCAATAAAGCTTTGTCGCAAATTATTTGTGTTAAGCCATTTTTGATAAAACTTTAACATGAGTTTTTGCGTGGCTTCATCATCTACCTTAAACATACTCATGATTAATACTTTTGCACCGGCTACTAAAAAAGCACGTTGCAAGCCATACACACCTTCGCCTGCTTGTAAATCGCCCAGACCTGTTTCGCAAGCACTCAGTACTACTAAATCAGTCTTATCTAAATTGAGACTCATCGCCTCATAGGCGGTAAGAATACCATTCTCCATGTTGTAGTTATACTTTGTTTTTTCTAGCAAATCTCCAGCACCTTTTAAAAGTAAACCAGTTCGCATTAATGGGTTCTGCGACATTAAGGCTTCGTTACCTTCTAACTCTTCTTCCATCGTAATAACAGCTGTTGGTTCATAGAAACCATGCGTGGCAATATGAAATATTTTTGGACTTACCAGCTCTTTTATATTTTCTTCTGTGGCTGTTTTGTCTATATACTCATCGGTTATCCAACCTTTTTGTTTGAGCATAAATTGAAGTTGGTTAATTTCTTTTTCTGTTCCTGGCAGGGCTGCTATACTTTGATTTTTTGTGGCGGCTGCGTAGAACAATGGGTTACCAAACATGGAGGCTGTATTTTCTCCGCTGGATGCGCGGCTTTTTACTTTGCGCAAATACAAGTCTTTTGTATTGCTAACCAGTACAATGTTTGAATTATCGACTACATAACGACCATCGGGTGTAGGTAGCGCTTCGAGGTTGATTATGTTATAAACACCATCGGCCGACAAATAAATAGTAGACGATTGTCCGATTTCGTCAATAATGGGTTTCCAAAATATTCCGTATGATATACGATCAGCAATTCTTCCTGTAACAGCATTGCGGTAGTATTTATAGTAGCGCGTTTCCATGCGGCTTCCATCTTTCAGCATAATAGCTTTTGGTTTGGCGAAATCGCTTTTTAAATAGAGTGCGGCATATACAGCAGAGTCTGTAAAGTCATGATTGAAGTGGCGATACCTTACCATTTCAATGGCGGTTTCATTAGGCTTTAATGATTTCTTTACATCGTTAAAACTGATCCGCTTGTCTTCAAAGTTTTGTCCAAATAATTCTGATTTCTGACTCAGATCTTTTTCTAATCGTTCTATTTCTAGATTGAGAGCTGCTGGTTCAATGCCATTTTCAGCGAGTTGCGTAGTACTCATAGACAACGCTAATGTTAGAAGTTCTTTCTTCTGAATCCACATGTTATAGCGCTCTTTCAACTCTTCGTCTGTGCTATTCATAATACGTTCTCGTATTTTAATTGAAGAGCTTAATAGGAGGGCTTTTGTTAGTAATTGATAATCATAAACCTTACCTGCCAAGTCTTTAAAATCTTCCAGGTTACTAAAGGCAAGTGTGTTATAAAACTCAAAATCTCCGCGAATTGTGTTCCAGTATTTTGCTTTTTCACCTTCACTTAATGCTGGGAAAATTTGTTTGATGAAGCTTTCATAGTTACCTAACGATTCCTCAATCATTTTCTTCGACTTTTTAAAGTCTTTTTGCATGTAGTATACTTTGCTCAGCTTCGAAAGTACCTTCACATACTCCGGATGTGTGTTACTAAAGAATTTTTCGTACAATGCCTTTGATTGATTGTAGAATTCTTCAGCTTTCTTATAATTTTTAGATTGATAGTATACATCTCCCGTAAGGGTGTAGATAGAAGCTAAGTTAATATTGTTTTTACTTCCGGCTTTAGTACGCCAAATACTCTCTGCATTAGTAAGTGAATTAAACGCGATATCGAACTTGCGCTCGGATATGTAGAGAATGGCAACATTCTTTAAGATTTCTGCATACTGTGGATTATCTTTCCCTAATCGATCGCCCATTATTTCACGCGATTCAAGCATGAGTTTTTCAACTTCTTTTTTATTGTCGCCTTTATGAAACTTTATCAACGAAAGTTGCGAGAGTGACTTAGCTACTTCAACATGGTTTCTGCCAAATTGCTTCTCTTGGCTTACAATTGCTTTTCTTACATTGATTTCTGATTTCTCGTAGTCGCCTAATTTGTAATAAATATCACTCATCAATTTTTGTGTAGGTGCTGTTTTGGTAGACACTTCACCATAAATTTTTGTTGCTAGTTGATTGGCACGCGTAGCTGTACGTTCGGCTTCTGTATAATCGCCACGTGCTAATAAAATTCTCCCTCTATTTACCAGCGGTTCAATTAAACGTAATGAGCTATTACCATATAGTTTTTCGTATTCAGGGATTTGTGTGTTCAACAAATCATCAGCTGCGGAATACCTTCCTAATTGAATAAAAAGTGATGTGAGTTCTTCTGCGGTAGAGAGATCGCTTCCTACCAAAATTTTGGCACCTCTAATAAGTCTTTGTGTTTTGTCTAGATTTGATTGTGCTTCATCGAATAGACCTTTAATACCAAAGAGCTTCGCTTCTGTTTCAAGCGCATGCACATAATCTGGAAGTAGTGCATCTTTCTTTCTACTGGTTTCCAATATTTTTAAAGCCTTATCAATGTTTTGTTCAGCTTTTTCATATTGCCCTAATTTAATTTGTAATTGTGCAATACGATCAAGCTCTACGCCATACTCATGATCCACATCGCTAAACTTAGAGCGTGCTGCATCAGATGCTTTTTCTAAGGTGGCATTGGCTAACACATACTTGTCGGTTAACTCATACCAAGCGGCCAGGTGATTCAAAATATCCAACAAGTCTTTATGTTGTTCGCCAATTTCTTTGGCTACCATATTTTCGAAGCTTTCTGTATAAATGACTCCAGCCTCTTCAATTTTGTTGGTGTAATCGAGGTAAAAATTTGCGAGGTGAATTTTTGCCAGATGATATTCAGTTGAGTTTTCACCGCACAATTCTTTTCGGATATCAATTAACTGTTTGAGATAATTTTCAGCTCCTGGATAATTTTTTTCATTTAGTGCTACTGTAATTAAAAATTCAAGAATGCGTTCGGTTGTTTTGTAATTACGTGGTAAGGTCTTACTGTTTAATACAGCTTGGGCATCTTTATCTAAATTTCGTGTTTTGTCCTTACTTAATTTTGAATCGAACTCTACGGCTTGAAGGTTGATGCGATGCAGTGTTCCTTTCGGAAAGAACTTGTCAATATTTTTTTGATACTCAAGCTTTACGTTAAGGTAACGCGCCCGATTATCTTTTTGTAATAATTCTTTGAGGTAGCTTAAGTATAGGTTGTGCGCCAACTCATTGGTTGGATTCATTCTCTTTTTTAAATCAGTAAGAATATTATCGAACTGTAAGTTGTTGGGTCGTGGAGGGTCTCCGTTTTCTACCAGAGCTTTTGCCCAATAGTAGCGATATTGTACATCTACCGTTGCAGCTTCACCTAAGTACTTCGATTTGTTTTTTATCCAGCTTTGTAAATTGCTAAATGCGGCATCTACATTTTCAGAATCGGAACCGATAATGGAGATACGTCCTTTCTTCGCGTACGCATTACCTTTAAGTTCCAGCAGTTTAGCATACGCACTGTAGCGGGCAGGTAATTGCTCTACAGGAACACGGTTAGTTTTTATAGATCCATTCTCTACAATCGTTTCTTTATCTACTGCTCTACCTGAAAAGTAGGTTTCAAATTCGTTTAGAATTTCTATGGCATCATTGCAGAAACCTTGACCGATCATAGATTCAGCTTCAATGAGTGCTATTTTCCCTTTTAGCTCATCGGTTAACTGATTAGTTTTTTCTAAAAGTGCTTTGGCTTGATTTACATATTCTCGACTGATGCGAAAATTTCCATACTCCATGTACACTTCACTTACGTCAATAAGTGTATTGGCGTAGCTCACACTATTTTCACCAAATACCGCCAAGCTAGTAGATAGCGCACTAGCCAATGTGTTATCAAAATTTACTAGAACACCAGAAGCCAGATTGATGCGTGCCTCGCGAAGGTGCAGACTTGGCGTATATACATTCTGTGCACCCATTTTTGTTGCAATAGATTTCTTAACCTTTTGCAATGCACTATTCGCTTTGGTGTAGCTGCCGGATGCATAATATGAATCTACCTTCTTTAAGCTCTTGTCGAACTTTTTATTTTGTGCAACGGAAAGATTTGAAATCGTTATAAAGAGGACGGCTACAACGATGAACCTTAAGATTTTCATAGTGCAATAATTAATTTTTGCTGATAAAATGGTTTAACCATTTGCCCTAATTGCTTCGTTGAGATTAGTGGCTGATGGGTATTTAATCTGCTTTACTTTTAAAAGTTAACCATACTTTACGATACTCAACACGTTGTTTTTCGCGAGTTAAGTAAGTATTAGAAGATGTAAGTTAGGTAAAATCAAATGGATTACCGCCCTCCATAATTATGTGGGAAATAGATTTTTAGTGTGCTCGCCTTACTCACCTAATAGTTGTAGAAGAATTTTTTTGGCGGCTTCTGAAATAACTGTGCCCGGACCAAAAACGAGTATGACGCCCGCTTGGTGCAAAAACGCATAGTCCTGCTCAGGAATTACACCACCAGCTACTACCAGTATATCATCTCGACCAATTTTCCTTAAGGCATTAATTAATTCAGGGATAAGCGTTTTGTGGCCACCCGCCAAACTGGAAGCACCGATTAAATGCACATCATTTTCGGCTGCTTGCATAGCTACTTCTTCGGGTGTTTGAAAGAGCGGACCGATATCTACATCAAAGCCTAAATCAGCAAAACTAGTAGCAATTACTTTCGCCCCACGATCATGCCCATCTTGCCCCATTTTGGCTACCAGAATACGTGGTCTTCGACCATCTAATGTGGCAAAGCGATCGGAGAGTTGGCGAACTTCTTCAAATTTTTCTTGGTCTTTCATTTCATGAGAATATACTCCGGATATAGACTTAATGGTAGCCTTATAGCGACCAAAACTATTTTCGAGGGCGGTAGAAATCTCGCCTAACGTGGCACGCTTGCGCGCGGCATCAATTGCTAAAGCAAGCAAATTACCGTTTCCGGTTTGAGCGGCTGCAGTTAATGCAGCTAATGCGTTGTCTACATCACGTTGGTTTCGGTTTGCCCGAAGTTGGATAAGCCGTTCAAGTTGTTCCTTTCGCACCGCTGAGTTATCTACTTCGCGAATATCAAAATCGGGTTTTTCGTCTGTACGGTATTTGTTCACACCTACAATAACATCGCGACCTACATCAATGCGTGCTTGTTTGGCAGCGGCAGCTTGTTCTATACGCATTTTAGGAATACCACTTTCAATGGCACTTGTCATTCCTCCTAAGGCTTCAGTTTCTTCAATTAGTTTCCATGCTTCGGCCACCAATTGTTCGGTTAATGTTTCTACATAGTATGAACCTCCCAACGGATCGACTAGACGCGTTATGCCGGTTTCCTTTTCGATGTACAATTGTGTATTTCGGGCAATGCGTGCAGAGAAATCAGTAGGTAAAGCAATAGCTTCATCTAATGAATTGGTATGCAGTGATTGTGTTCCTCCCAACACAGCCGCCAGCGCTTCAATAGTTGTACGTGTAACATTGTTATACGGATCTTGTTCGGTTAAACTCCATCCCGATGTTTGGCAATGTGTGCGCAGAGCCATTGACTTTGGATTAGTGGGATTAAATTTTTTTACGATAGCCGCCCACAGTATTCTGCCCGCGCGCATCTTGGCAACTTCCATAAAGAAATTCATGCCAATGCCCCAAAAAAATGAAAGCCGCGGTGCAAAATCATCGATAGCAATACCGGCTTTTATTCCTGCACGAATGTATTCCAATCCATCGGCTAGCGTATACGCCAACTCTACATGTGCAGGTGCTCCTGCCTCATGCATGTGATATCCACTAATGCTGATAGAATTAAACTTGGGCATATGTTGCGAGGTGTACGCAAAAATATCCGCCACAATACGCATGGAAGCTTCGGGTGGATAGATGTATGTATTGCGCACCATGAATTCTTTTAGAATGTCATTTTGAATAGTACCACTTAGTTGATTAGGTGATACACCTTGCTCTTCGGCTGCTACGATGTAAAACGCCATGATGGGAATAACAGCGCCATTCATAGTCATGGATACAGACATTTTATCGAGAGGTATCTGATCGAAAAGTATTTTCATATCAAGTACCGAGTCGATAGCCACACCTGCCTTTCCTACATCGCCTGTTACTCGAGGATGGTCTGAATCGTATCCACGATGAGTAGCTAAATCGAATGCAACAGAAAGCCCACGCTGACCTGCCTCCAAATTTTTTCGATAAAAAGCATTGGAATCACGCGCGGTAGAAAATCCCGCATATTGCCGAATTGTCCAAGGCTTTGTAGTATACATGGTAGCATACGGGCCACGCAAATAAGGAGGTACGCCCGCAGTATAGTTAGGTGTATACGCATTGCGTATATCATCTACGTTGTACGAGGGTTTTATAGAAATCTGTTCAGCACTTAACCAGGGTTTTTTATTCGATGCGTTAACCGTTGAGGTAGGAACAAATTTATTATAGGGGATAGATGAGAAATCGGGACGCATGATCAGCTTATGATTTGTTGAAAATTTTTCCATGCTTCTTGCGCTAGTCGATCAACCATATTTTCCACAGCGTAGGCTCCGGCTAACGGATCCGCCACTTTATCTAAGTAGGATTCTTCACGAATAATATTCGAGACATTGCGAGCGATACGATCCATCATACTATTACTTTCATCTTCGGGCAG
>CAYNKN010000043.1:0-7613 GCA_964397805.1 uncultured Chryseolinea sp.
CTTTACATTTAGAATTTTATCTACAGCCACCTCGGCATCTTTGGCTTTGTAAATTTTAGCCATTGCGTTGATAGAGCGAATTTTTCGTTCGAGTTCTTTTAACTCGTCTTCGGTTACGAGGTCTATCTTATTGAGAATAATCACATCCGCGAAAGCGATTTGTTGTTTGCATTCATCGCTGGTGTCAATATGTTGCCACACGTGTTTGGCATCTACCATCGTAGTAATGGAGTCGATCATCATTTTCTCTTTCATTTCATCATCGACAAAGAATGTTTGCGCTACAGGAGCCGGATCGGCCATGCCGGTTGTTTCAATTAAGATGTAGTCGAATTTTTCTTTACGCTGCATCAGGTTGTTAAGAATACGAATGAGGTCACCGCGCACGGTACAACAGATACAGCCGTTGTTCATTTCAAAAATCTCTTCATCGGCACCAATCACCAATTCGTTATCAACACCTATTTCGCCAAATTCATTTTCGATAACCGCAATGCGTTTGCCGTGGTTCTCAGAAAGAATGCGATTAAGTAGTGTGGTTTTGCCGGAACCCAGATAGCCGGTAAGAACGGTTACGGGTACTTTTTCTTCGGTTATGATCATGATTAATGTACGTTTTCGCGTGGAATAGAATCGCTGTTGATTTCGGTGGAATGGTATTGATACAAGAATTTTTCAGGCACGGCTTCATTGTTTACAATACCACGTATTACAAAGTCGCGTCCGCTCTCTGGTGTGATCTCTTTAAACCAAAGTCCTTCTGGTTGCACAATTACTACGGGACCATCATCGCAGCGGCCGTTACACAATGTTTTAGTAGTATGTACTTGCTCATGAAGGCCATATTCTTCGATGGTGTCACGAATGATCTTAGTACTTTCTTCTGCTCCTTTACTTTTACAGGTGCCACCATTGCATAGAAAGAGGTGTGTGCGCACCAGTTTTAAATCCTTGATTGCCATATTTTATAAAATGAATGGTAAAAATACGGTAAGAAATTGTAAATGCAACCTAGTTGCATTTATATTTGCAACCTAGTTGCATTTATATGGATTTACTTTACGCGCTTTTTGCTGCTTTTGCTATTAGTTTACTGGCCTTTTCTGGTTGGGTTTACAAGCTTGTTCCAGAAAAAAAATTGCAACAGGTGCTGCCATTTGTACTGGCTGTTGCCATTGGTGTTTTGCTTGGAAACTCTTTTTTTCATCTCATTCCGGATGCGGTAAATGAACTTGGCTCCCTCAAGGAAACCTTGTGGTGGGTTTTAGTCGGTCTGGTTGTTTTCTTCGCGATGGAAAAATTGTTAGGGCACGATCAGCAGGGGCGAGCAGGTAAAATAAAAATAAAACCTGTTGGCAAGATGATTCTGCTGGGTGATGCCGTGCATAACTTCATTGATGGTTGCCTGATTGCCGCCAGTTTTGCCACCAGCACCGAACTAGGCTTGATTACAACAATAGCCATTGCCTTTCATGAACTGCCACAAGAAATTAGCGACACAGGCGTATTGATTCACAGCGGCTATTCACTGAAGAAAGCGGTGCTACTTAATTTTTTGGTTGCGCTTACGGTTTTACCAGGCGTTGTTTTCTTTTTTTTTCTAAAAGAACAGGTCAGTTTTTCGATTGGGTACATGCCGCCAATCACAGCCGGTGGGTTTATTTATATCGCCCTGGCCAATATGTTGCCTGGGCTACAGAGCAGTAACGCTTATAAATCTCACATTGGCCAAGGTATTGCCATGCTGGCGGGCCTGACGATCATGCTTCTTACCATTTCACTAGAACAATTTTTACAATGACATATCATTTTTAAATAAACAATATTCCTAGTCCATCTTTATGAACACATCTTTAAATCGCAAAATTTTATTCTTAGCCCTGATGAGTTTTACGTGCATACATGTACATGCGCAGAACGAATATGGCACTCTCGAAGGATTAGTAACCAACGCGCAGGGCGATCCGCTGCAATTTGTCAATATTGTTGTTAAGCCAGGAGATAAGGGCGCTTCAACCAATGAAGAAGGCCGTTTCAAAATTTCAGGTATCCAACCTGGAAGCTACACGCTATTTGCGACAGCTATAGGTTTTCAGCATTATGAAGAACGCGTGAGCATGGGCAGAAATGAAACACTCACCGTAACAATTTCACTGACTGAGCAATCTGAAACACTGTCGGAAATAAGTATTACCGCCAGCCGTGGGCAGGCACTTCAAACCCTTAACAAAATGGATGTTCCGCTCAGGGACTTGCCGATAACGGTGCATAGTATAGACAGAACAATGATAGAGCAACGTGGCGCTAACGAACTGGGTGATGCGCTGAAAAATGTTACCGGTATACGGCCACGAAATACGTATGGAGGGTTTCAGCATTTCCATGTGCGGGGCATGGAACAATTTGTTTTGCTGGTAGATGGTGTGCGCGATGAAAGGCATAACATATCTCAAAGCGCTCCTTCCACCAATCTTGCTGCTGTGGAGGGCATTGATGTGCTTAAAGGGCCTTCATCCGTTCTCTTTGGTCATTCTGCCTTGGGGGGTATTATCAATATCAGAAGAAAACAACCCTCAGAAATTTTTACGGGAGAATTCGCTACAAGCTATGGCTCGTTTAATACAAGAAGAATTTCTGCTGGTGCAGGGGGCCCGGTTACAAAAAAGTTAAGTTTCAGAACAGATGTTGGGTTAAGTGAGGCTGAGGGATTTCGTGGTTTAAGTCATTCCATCATCAATGGTTATTTGAGCTTACGGTATAGCATTACTGCACGCCAGTCAATACAGCTCTCCGTTCAGGCAAATGATGATTTTTATAGCACCGATACAGGCATACCCGTGCTCGCTGATGGCTCACTTGTGCCTGGCATGAACCCATTGACGCGCTATAATGATCCGCAGGATTTTTTGAAGAATAAAAGAACAGACTTCCAACTGCGCTATGAGTTTCAGATCAATGATAACCTGAAACTGAGCAATGTACTTTCCTATTATAACGATGATATCAATTACCTGTCAACAGAACTGCTGGCCATTAACGCCACACAGGATTCGCTCACCAGGTCATTCCCGTTTTACTTTAATCACCAAACCAAACCGCTCCAAAATCAACTGGAGTTGAGCGGTTCGTATTTTCTTGGCGGATTGAAAAGCAAATTTGTGATCGGGCATTCGCTCAGCATCCTCGACCGAAAAACGTATCGGGGAACGATCACCGGCACCGGACTAAAGGCTGCCATTGCTATTCAAGATCCTATACTTAACCAAGGTGCGCTTTTTATTACCGACAACCTTTATCAGGCACGCATGGAAACGGTGAATGGCTTGTTCGCTCAAAACTGGTTTGAATTTTCAGATAAGCTAAAAGCCATGGCAGCTATCCGAATGGATATTTTCTCGGGTGATTATTTCACCAATCGTGTAGACGCGCAAAGGAACATCACGGAGAAGGGTGTGGTAAGCACATTGAATATCACCGCATTGACGTATAGGCTTGGCGTTGTTTATCAACCGGTTGAACCAGTATCCGTGTACGGGTCTTACAGCACGTATTTCAAACCTACCAGAACAGTTGCGGCTGATGGAACACTGTTTGATCCGGAAGAAGGTTATCAGGCTGAACTTGGATTACGATATGACCTGCATTCAAAAGTGATGGTGAACTTTTCAGGCTTTGCACTGGCTCGCACCAACATACTGGAAAACCTGGGTGGAGGTAATTTCAGGAACATCGGTACGGGTACTTCGCGCGGTGTGGAACTCGATATTCAGGGAAGCCTTACTGAAAATCTGAGTTTAAGTATGGGTTATGCTTATGCGCGCACCCGCGTAGAGCCTAACAGTGATAACCAATTTATTAACCCTAGTGCGGGCAACAGACTTCGTTTTGCTCCTGAACATTTGGTCAATTCATGGCTTACCTATCAAGTGCATGGAGGTTCGTTAAAGGGTCTGGGCATTGGTGCCGGAGTTCACTATACTGGCGATAATTATACCGATGCAGCTAACACGTACAGGCTACCCGCATATGCGCTGCTTGATGCAGCCTTGTGGTATCGCTTCGATAGGTTCGAGATCAAGCTTAACGGCAACAACCTTACCAATGAGTTTTACTATCGTGATGCTATTTTCTCGAATCAATACTTTCCGGGTAACAGCAGAAATTTTCTGGCTACATTTTCGGCTCGTTTCTGAAGTGTATAAATAATGTGGTAACATGACGGGTACACGGAAAATGCGAAATAAGAATTTCATTAAAATCATACTGATCGTGCATCGGTATCTGGGGTTTGTGTTGTCATTATTTTTTTTGGTCTGGTTCCTCTCGGGTTTTGTAATGATGTATAAAGACTTTCCATACCTGAGCCGGACGGAACAACTTGAGCGGCTACCTGCCCTGCCGGCACAATCTGTGCGCATCTCACCTGTAGAAGCAGCAGCGATTGCAAACCAAAACGATTCACTGGCATCATTCCGTGTAGGTGCATTGTTAGACCGCCCTGTTTACCGATTCCAAAACAACAACGGAAATATTGTTACGGTGTTTGCCGATGACGGTTCGTTGCATCAGCACATTACACCAGCGCAAGCTGAGATGATTGTAAAAAAATTTATCAACAATAGCCTGTCCGTTAAGAAAATT
The DNA here is from genome assembly GCA_964397805.1 of uncultured Chryseolinea sp. GTDB lineage: Bacteria > Bacteroidota > Bacteroidia > Cytophagales > Cyclobacteriaceae > Chryseolinea. The sequence continues at coordinate 4,642 of CAYNKN010000043.1, forward strand.
GAAACTTCTGCAGTTCTTGATCAGTGGACACCGCGCACAAGATTTTTACCGTACATGCCTTTGCACAAGGTATACCTGGATGATGACGCTGGAACAGTGTGTTATGTATCGGCCAAGACAGGTGAAATCATTCAGAAACTAGATCGTTCGGATAAGCTCTGGGCGTGGCTCGGAGCTATACCGCATTGGATTTATTTTAAAGACCTGCGGATTCATACCCAGCTATGGCGTGATGTTGTCGTTGCTATTTCTTTGGTTGGTGTTTTAATGAGTATTGCAGGCATTGTGCTGGGAATACAACGTTATTTAAAAGCAAAAAGAAAGCGAAACAGCATAAGCCCCTATAAAAAAGTATGGTTCAGGTGGCATCATATTCTAGGCTTCGTGTTTGGCGTCTTTGTCTTTACATGGATATTGAGCGGGTTGTTTTCCATGAACCCCTGGCACTGGAGCCCTGAAACCGTTTTAACCAAAACGGAACAACTACGCTGGCAAGGTATGCCGCTTTCTGTTGATCCTGTAATTGTTGATGTAAAGAGCAGTATTGAAAAACTTTCGGCTTATGGAACGGTGAAAGAACTTGAGCTAACATTTGTTGATGGTAAACCTTATTGGATTGCCTATTATCCGCAGAAAAAAACAAGATTACTCGCTGCTGATGATATGCTTGCAAAACCGTTGGATGTGTTGCCCTCGCACGTACTTGTTTCGCTTGTATCAACGCTTAAGCCTGAATATGCGATAGCAGAACAATCTATGCTTGATGATTACGATGCTTACTATTACGATAAACACCGTACACGAAGCTTACCGGTAATACGCGTTAAATTTTCTGATAACGTGAATACCTGGTACTACATCGACCCCATGAAAGCTTCGGTTGTTAAAAAGAATCAGCAGGGCAGTCGTCTGAACAGATGGATATATAATGGTTTGCACAGCCTGGACTTTCCTGTATTTTTTTATAGAAGACCACTGTGGGATGTGGTTGTTATCGTGCTCCTGCTGGGTGGCACTGCACTAAGTTTTACCGGTGTTGCCCTTACATTAAAATGGATTCGCAGGAAGCGTAAAAAGAAAGATTTAAAAAATGGTAGTCTTTCAGAAACAGTAAGACCCCAATTAAACAAAAAAAAATTGCTTTATGAGCGAAGTAAAAACAGCGACTGAAATTTATGAGAGAGCATGGTATGAGACGTGGTTTGATTCACCTTACTATCATTTGCTTTACCAACATCGCGATGAAGATGAAGCAAAAACGCTGATCAATAATTTATTGCCGAAGCTTTCTTTACAGCCCCAGGCAAAAGTATTGGATATTGCCTGCGGCCGTGGGCGTCATGCTGTTTATCTTAATAACAAAGGTTTCGATGTTACCGGTATTGACTTGTCTGCATCCAGCATTGCTTTTGCCAAATCGTATGAAAATGAATCGCTGCATTTTGATGTTCACAATATTCATTATCCATACAAAAAAGATTATTTCGATGCCGCCTTCAATTTTTTCACCAGCTTCGGATATGAAGAATGTGACGAAGAGAATTACCTGGTCATCCAATCTGCTGTTACTGCTTTGAAGCCCGGAGGTTATTTTGTCTTAGATTATCTTAATAACGAACATATAATGGAGGAAAATATAAAAGGTGAGGAAAGTGTTACTTCGGGCCTTGTAAAGTTTACCCTTCAACGTAAATTAACTGAACATTATATTGCCAAAAAGATAGCCGTGAATGACGGAGAACAATGGTACTACTTTTCTGAGCGCGTAAAGCGATATTCATCCGTTGACCTGATTAATTTTTTTAACCGCGCGGGGCTTATTACTTCAGGTCTTTACGGTAATTACCAACTTGAACCGTATAACCGGAAATGCTCTGAAAGATTAATTATTATCGGAAAAAAAAAGATGTGGTATGACCAGTAAAAAACTGCTATCCCGGTTTAAGTTGCGTGCAACCCCTTTACGGGAGAACCTGATCAACCTCTTTGTAAATTATCCGGGTGTTGCATTTTCAGAAACTGAAATTAATGAAATGTTTAGCAATACTTTCGACCGCGTTACAGTGTATCGCACCATCCGCACTTTTCTTGATAAGTTCATCATCCACAAAGTTGTTTGCGAAGATGGTGTATTAAAATATGCCATTACTCCCGAACAGAAAAATGATTGCAGCCATGCACATTTTCAATGTACTACCTGTGGAACGGTATCCTGCCTTACCCAATGTGCTATTGAACAGTTTACCTTACCAGAAGGGTATCAAAGCAAAGGTATGCAGATGTTGATTAAAGGGCTGTGCCCACAGTGTAAATAATACCCATAACTTTTATATTATAATTAATATGGTTAATCTGAATTACGAGGAACTTGAACAACACGGCAACGAGCATGTAGTGAGCGGATATGATACGCCCCTCCGTGCCGATGCTTTCTCGCTTAGCGAAACTGAAAAAATTAAGTTAATTGAAGGATATTTTGGTAACATCATGCATACATTGGGGTTAGACCTTACAGACGACAGTTTACAGGGAACACCTTATCGCGTAGCAAAAATGTATGTAAAAGAAATTTTCTGTGGGCTTGATCCTAAAAACAAACCCGCCATGAGCACCTTCGATAATAAAATGGGTTTTGATAAAATGCTCATTGAAAAAGATATTACCCTACACTCCGCTTGCGAGCATCGCTTTGTACCAATTCTGGGTAAAGTGCGTGTTGCTTATTTTCCTAAAGCAAAACTTATTGGTATTTCGAAGATCAATCGATTGGTGCAATACTATGCTCAGCGTCCGCAGGTACAGGAAAGATTGGTTTTGCAAATTTCCAATGAGTTAAAAGATGCGTTGCAAACCGAAGATGTGGCGGTGTATGCAGAAGCCCAACATTTGTGTGTGGTAACGCGGGGTGTAAAAGACATTCAAAGCAATACAGTTACTCATGTGTATTCGGGTCGGTTTGAACAACATGCAAT
>CAYNKN010000043.1:7623-14211 GCA_964397805.1 uncultured Chryseolinea sp.
TGAATTTTTGAGCGCATTGAAATGAATTTATCTGTTTAAAAATGAAGTATTTACTGATATTAAATCTGCTAGTGGTATTGGTCGCTTGTGAAACCGAAAAGAATAAACAGGACACGCGCCAACTTCGGCAAGAATTGAAAGCAGCCTGGGAAAAATCGGAGACCTATACAATGGTTATTGTTGATCAGATGCCTGAAGAATTATTTCGTTATAAGACTACCGACAGCACAATGACCTACACGGAGCAGTGGAGGCACTGCGCCATTTACACATGTGGCCAGTTGGCCGGTCGGTTTGATCTGGTGAATCCATATATTGGAAAAAAGCCCACGGTGAATATGTCTAAAGACAGCGTACTGGCGGAACTTCGCAAGATGTATGCCTTCGTGCAAAAAACAATTGATCAGCTCCCCGATGAAAAATTGCTCGGTTCCGTTGAATTTGCTAAAGACACTATTCCTGGTTGGCGGCTAATTTATGCTATGGAAAACCACATTATTCATCATCGGGGGCAGTGCATAGTGTATCTGCGATTGAATGGAATAAAACCTAAAGGCTATTACGGATGGTAACATACCGATCACCCAACCCAATAACTAATTATTTGTGTCATTAAACGCTTTTCGTATGGTCTTCTCCAATTCAAAATTTTTATGTTTTATTTTTTCGATTGGTGCTTGTATGTCGTGCCAATCTCAGCATGTTATTCCCAACGTGTATCGTTACATAGAGCAAGATGAGAAAGGTAATTTTTTGATTATAAAAGACGGAGTGGTTTATCCGGAAGTGGTTAGTATTCCTGAACTTACACTCACACAGGCGCTGGGCAATCACACTGTTAGCGGTACACAAGTACAATTCAATTTTCTTAACACCAAGCTGGAGGGTTCACTCACCTACGGGCTTATTCACTATCAAGACTCCAAACATCCAATGCCCGTGTTTCGCAGAACGGTTACAGTAAAAGGTGGTAAGGCTGCCATAGATATTAAAGAATCGTTTGGCGAACGCTACGACATGATTGGTTGGCAAAAGTCGGGCAAGGGCACCATTGGCTACCGGTTAGCGAACGATAAAGGAAGAATTTTATATGAGGGTATTATCGGCTTTACGGGCACCACGGAATTTTCGCGCGCCCAATCGATTATTGAAGGACCGTTCGTTAATAAAGTAACACCTACCAGTGCCGTCATTTCTTTTGAGACAGATGCCGCAGTAAAAGCAAGTATCGCTTTGGGCAACACTTCTTTTTCAGACGGATCAGCAAGTACTCACCACGAAATAAAAGTAGAAGGACTAAAGCCAGCCACCGCATACACGTATACCGTGCAGGGTGTTGATAACGAACAAACCTATTCGTTTACTACGGCTCCGCTAGCGGGTAGCCGTATACCTTTTACCTTTGCCTATGCCAGTGATTCACGATCTGGATTTGGCGGAGGTGAGCGCGATATGATGGGCGTGAACTACTACATTATGAAGAAAATAGTAGCCACTTCTATGGCACGTAACATCGCCTTTATGCAGTTTACTGGCGACATGGTAAATGGCTATGTTACCGAACCCGATGATATCCGTTTACAATACGCCAATTGGAAACGATCCATCGAACCCTTTGCACATTATTTTCCAGTATATGTAGGCATGGGTAACCATGAAGCCCTGACACGCAATTTCTCCGATGGAAAAACACGCTTTTCGATTGATCGCTTTCCATTTGAAACCGAAAGTGCAGAGGCTGTATTTGCCCAGAGTTTTGTTAACCCAGAGAGTGATCTGATCAGTGAAGATGGTGCCAGGTATGACCCTGACAAAAATAAAATTAATTTTCCCCCCTATGCCGAAAACGTCTTTGATTTTGTGTTCGATAATGTGGCCATGGTTGTACTTAATACCAATTACTTTTATGCCCCAGCGGGTCTTTCACACACAGGCGGTGGACTTCACGCATACATTATGGATCAACAGGTAGCCTGGTTGAAAAAAACGATTGACCGGCTAGAGCGCGACAATACGATAGATCACATCTTCATTACCGGGCATACGCCCTTCTTCCCCAATGGAGGGCATGTAAGCGATGATATGTGGTATCGTGGCAATAATGCTATGCGAAGTTACGTAGCCGGAAAGCCGTTGGAAAAAGGAATTATTGAAAGGCGTGATGAGCTGTTAGATTACCTGATCAACAAAAGCAAAAAAGTAGTGGCTATCCTAACAGGAGATGAGCATAACTACTGCCTTACCAAAATTGACAACACCATGAACATCTATCCCGAAAACTGGACGGGCAAACGCATTCATCTGTCACGCACGCTTTATCAGATAAACAATGGAGCCGCTGGAGCGCCATACTATGCACAAGAACAAACCCCTTGGACGAAAAACACATCTGGCTTTACCACCCAACATGCGTTGGTGTTTTTTCATGTTAATGGCTTAGCGGTTGATGTCGAGGTTGTTAATCCAGATACCCTGGAAGAAATCAGCAGGTACTCCATACGGAAATGAGTATGCCAAATGGATTGGTTTGATATGTTTAATAATGTGAATTTGAGTAACCATGAAGGTTAAATTATGCTGTGTTGCTTCGGCATGGAGTAGCCTTGAAGCAGGGCGCACCCTGTGTTTAGCAGTACTGGCTTATGGAAGTTTCCCGCTCATTATGCTGCTGGTAGGCTTACCGTTGTACGCCCAGGAAACCTTCGATCCACCGCTTATTCCGCGCGAGGTACGGGTCACAAAAACATTCGAAAAAATTATCATTGATGGTAATCTCCATGAAGCTATCTGGAATACTACTGAACCTATTACTGATTTAATACAATATGAGCCACGGCAAGGTAAAGCTGCTTCGCTTCGCACGGAAATCAGAATTCTGTATGACGAAAATTATCTTTATTTTTCAGGAGTATGTTACGATAGCTTAGGTAAGAAGGGCGTTCGTGTTCCCAACATGCAACGCGACTTTGAATTTTTCCAGAATGATCTTTTTGGAATTGCCATTGATGGCTTGTTAGACAAACGAAATGCAGTGGCTTTTCAAACTAACCCGTATGGTGCGCAACGTGAACTTTTAGTAACCGATGGAACCAACTTTAATCGGGAATGGATATCGCTTTGGAATGTAAAAACAACCATGCACGACTGGGGATGGACGGCCGAATTTGCTATTCCATGGAAGTCGATCCGCTACAAACCCGGAGGCGATAAACTAGGGGTTATCTTTGTGCGATCCATGCGCAGACTAAATGAATACGTTACATTTCCGGCAATACCACGCGCGTTCGATCCCTATCAAATGGCGTATGAAGCTGTTATTACTGGTTTGGAACTTCCGGCTACCAACGGAGTGAACATACAACTCAACCCCTACATACTGGGTAGTGCAGCTACCGAGGAGAGAGAAGGTAACACCACAAACGAAAATTCATTAAAGGTTGGCGGTGAGGTTAAGTGGGCAGTCGGTACAAACTCAGTTCTTGACTTCACATACAATACTGATTTTGCGCAGGTAGATGTAGATAGACAAGTAGTTAATCTGGGCAGGTTTTCGGTGTTGTTTCCTGAACGAAGACAATTCTTTTTAGAAGGAAATGAAATTTATACTATGCAGGCATGGGATGGACTACAACCGTTCTTCAGTCGTAGGATTGGTTTAGATGAAGGAGGTAATCCAATTCCCATAGAAGTAGGAGCTCGCTTCACCAATCGCGATAGCAAGCGAAACATTGGCGCACTCGCGATTCGCCAACAGGCACAAGGTTTTACACCCGCTGCGAACTTTGGTGTAGCGCGTTATTCTCATAATATTTCTACCAGTGGATCGCGCATTGGTGGAATGGCAACTGTTCGTTATGATGAAGCCGATACAAGCGGACTCGCCAATACAAATTCAACAATAACGATTGATGGGCTTTACAGACCGAATCAAAAGTTTAATGCGTTTTGGATGTTGAGTGGATCAAACAATACCGGACTAACCAACAACTCGGGTTGGTCAGGAGGTTTGTGGGCATACTATTCTACGAACGATATTTATCTGGGGCATGTACAAACTATCATCTCTGATAAGTACGATCCACGTTCTGGTTTTGTCGATGCCACCAATTATATTTTAACGAGCCCTGCTGTTAGCTGGCGGCTACGACCATCATGGCTTCCTACAAAATGGTTGCGTCAATATTCACCGGGTATCACTACCTACTTTTATCATTATTACGATGATCTTACTTTTCGAGAAGGTTTTATTTCATATCGCCCGGTGAGTTTAGAGTTTCAAAATGGTGGTGGCTTTTACTACAGCTTTGTTACTAATTGGCAAAACCTTATTGATCCCTTTTCGCCCTTAGGTATTGAAATTGCTGCCGGACGCTATACGTACAACACGCACTCATTTTCCTTTAACACCGACAACTCTAAAAAACTATTCTTTTCGGGAGAATATAACATAGGCGGATATTTTGATGGCACACTTCAATCCTTCTCTGCCAGCACGCGTATCGCACCCGACCCTCACGTAGCGTTAACACTTAGTTACAGTAGAAATGAAATTAATGATCTTGGTATATCCGCTGCTTCGGTAACCACCGACTTGGCTACGGCTGAAATCAGATTGGCGCTAAATCCACGGGTACAATGGAATAGTTTTTATCAGTATAACTCAGCAGTGAATCGCTCTACACTAAACACACGTCTACAATGGGAGTATAAACCGTTGTCGTTTATCTTTTTGGTATTGAACGATAACCGGCAAGATTTTACAAATAGAGAGACACAACTAACCAGTCGCGCAACCAGTCAGCAGGGGGTTTTTAAGATTACCTATTTAAAGCAGTTTTAATGGAGCAAGTAAAATTGAGGTTCTCCAAAAATTAGTAGGAAATCGTTATGTATTTGGTGTGTTTTTAAAACTGGTAATAATGCACATACCTCTGGTTGTTAATTGGATAAGGTAATTCATCTTTTTCAAGATAGGATAGATATCGAAACTCACCACCAACAAAATGTTTTGTCGACTGTAGCAAGGGTGTTGCTATAAAGGTTAGTTTTCTTAATTTCGCTCGGCCTGTGGGTTAAAAACGTGCTATGAATATCTAGCAGTGAATCCCAAACGCAACAGTTTTACCAATACAACCTGACTATCTTCACTATGGGATTATCGACACTGGATATTATTGTATTTGCTTCTTATTGTGCGCTTATTTTGGGCATTGGCCTCTGGGTTTCTCGCGATAAAGAAGGCCATGAAAAAAATGCAGAAGATTATTTTTTAGCGAGTAAGTCACTTCCCTGGTGGGCTATTGGGGCTTCACTCATTGCTGCCAATATTTCGGCAGAGCAATTCATCGGCATGTCGGGCTCTGGTTTCGCCATTGGGTTGGCGATTGCTTCGTACGAATGGATGGCGGCCATTACGTTGTTAATTGTAGGCAAGTACTTCTTACCCATTTTTATTAACAAAGGTATTTACACCATACCCGAATTTGTTGAAAAACGCTTTAGTAAAAATCTAAAAACTATTCTCGCGGTATTTTGGATCGCACTTTTTGTTTTTGTGAACCTAACTACGGTAATGTATTTAGGTGCACGCGCATTGGACACCGTAATTGGTAATGGCGATGAAAGTTTAATGGTGTATAGCATTATTGGGCTCGGATTATTTGCAGCAGCCTATTCGTTGTATGGTGGTCTTTCGGCTGTAGCGTGGACGGATGTAGCACAAGTAGTATTACTCATCATTGGAGGATTAATAACAACATGCATTGCACTTAGCCACGTTTCGCCTACCGGTAATATTATTGATGGCATGGTGCATGTTTTTAATACTGTTCCCGGAAAATTTTCGATGATACTTTCCAAAGGTGAGATTATAACACCTGATGGTAAAGATGCTTGGTGGGATCTTCCCGGACTTTCCGTTTTAATTGGTGGCATGTGGGTAGCGAATATTTATTACTGGGGTTTTAATCAATACATTATCCAGCGCACATTGGCGGCAAAAAGTTTACAAGAGTCGCAGAAGGGAATTGTGTTTGCTGCATTTTTAAAATTAATCATTCCGCTTATTGTGGTAATCCCAGGTATTATCGCGTATGTTATGAATGCCGATGTTTCCGGGCAACTTACAGAAGCTACACTTGATCCAAGTTTTGTAAACAAAGACGGTGACATTATTAATGACAATGCGTTGCCTTGGTTGATTCGCAGTTTTGTGCCTGCCGGTGTTAAGGGTTTAGTGATGGCCGCATTGGCAGCAGCCATTGTATCGTCTTTAGCTTCGATGCTCAATTCTACATCTACCATCTTTACCATGGATATCTATCGCGCTTATATCAACAAAACAGCTTCTGATAAACAAACGGTGCGAATGGGACGGATCAGTGCATCTATCGCGTTAATTGTGGCGATGTTAATTGCACCTTCACTGACTAATCTCGGTCAGGCTTTTCAGTACATTCAAGAGTACACTGGTGTAGTTAGTCCCGGTATTTTAGCAGTTTTCCTCACGGGCTTATTTTGGAAACGTACGACTAACCAGGCTGCTATTTGGGGAGTAATTTTATCCATCCCTATTGCTATGTACTTTAA
>CAYNKN010000044.1:0-7739 GCA_964397805.1 uncultured Chryseolinea sp.
CCCAGCTCGCCCGTATTTTTAGGTTTTGGAAAAACGAGTTAGACATGAAGCTCTCATTAATAATGTTCCAGCCTAAAGCAACCGAGGGAAAGTAACCGTATTTGTTGTTTTCACCGAATTTAGAGGATCCATCGGCTCGAAGTGTAGCCGTAACCAAATATTTATCTGCAAATCCATAATTCAATCGACCAAAGAAAGCTTGTAGCTCATTTCTCTCAGCGGCTGAGTTGAAGGAAGTGAGAAAATTACCCGCTCCACTCGTTTGACTTTGATACTTAGGCTCAATACCATTATTCGCAAAACCCCTATAAGTAGTTGTTCTGGCCTCATTTAAAAAATTTTGGTACGAGTGTCCACCCAATAACACGACCGAATGAAGATTCTTTTTCCAATTATATGTAAGTGTATTCTCGATTAATTCATTCGTATTGGAACTGATTGTAGTTGCCAAAGAACCATTTGCGATATTAGACTCGTTTACCACTCCGGGAAATGGCACGTATTGCTCGTCCCGATTTGTGAAGGAATAATCCACACCCAGATTCAATTTATAGACCAGACCTTTCACTATTTCTACCGATGGAGCGATAGAGGCCAGAATACGGTTATTGATGGCCAGGTCACTATATATCTCATTTCGCTTAAGGGGATTCAAAGTGTTGGTGGGTAGTAGTGTTGGTTCGCCATTTGTAAATGCTGGTACGGTGGGGTTTAACGTGAGCATATCACTGATGGTCGCGTCTATCAGGGGACGTAAATTTTCGGTGCGGGATGCAGAAAGGTTATAGTCAATGTTCAGTTTATTGTTTAATGCTTTCTGGGTCATATTCAATTTTCCGGAATAGCGTTTAAGGTTGCTGTTCTTTAAGATTCCGTCTTGATCTTGTAGACCGACAGAGGCGAAATAGGAAAACTTATCTGCGCCACCGCTCAACGATAGATTAGCATTTGTGGTTACCCCCGTTTGGGTCAGTTCATCCTGCCAATCTGTATTTCCACCCAAGTCTTCCAAAAGACCGCCCTCGGCTACTACCTGACTGCGGAACTCATCGGCACTAAACACAGGTAGCTTCTTGGCTATAGAAGATACGCCAGTAGCAATGGAAAAATTCATCTCCGTTTTTCCAGATTTTCCTTTTTTGGTTGTAATCACTACTACGCCATTAGCTGCTCTTGATCCATAAATTGCCGCAGCACTGGCATCCTTCAGTACATCGATGCTTTCAATATCAGCCGGATTAAGAAAGTTTAGAGGGTTTGTGGCAAGGCCGGTACTCGAATTGTCGAGCAACAAACCATCAACTACAAATAGGGGTTGCGTTCCCGAACGCAAACTACCTATACCGCGTATGATTATGTTTTGTGCGGCTCCAGGTTCACCGCTATTTCCGGTAATATTTACCCCTGCTAGTTTTCCCTGCAAAAGTTCACCCGCGTTGACCAGCACCCCTTTGTTAAAATCGTCACTTTTAATTGAAGCGATGGCGCCTGTCACATCCGCTTTTCTTTGCGTACCATAACCTACCACCACAATTTCAGAGAGGGTGGAGGCATCCAGCATAAGCTGAACCGTAATGGTTGTTTGATTGCCAACCAAAACTTCTTTTGCTTGAGTTCCCACAAAACTAAATACTAATACAGATTGCGTAGAAGATACATTTAATCGAAAACTTCCATCTGCATCGCTTACCGTACCATTCGTAGTACCCTTTTCAATAATATTAACTCCGGGAAGTGGTGATCCTGTGTCGTCAGTTACTATACCCGATAATTGAATGTTTTGAGCTACATGAACTAATGCGTTGGCAAACGATGAAGTATTAGGGTTAATACTTAAGCAGAATACAAAAAATAAACTGAAGCACCGCAAGCTGAACGCGGTTCTGTTTAAACATTGGTAATGGTAATTTTTTTTCATTGGCAAGAGTAGTTTGGGTTAATGATTAATTTTAAAGTGAGTAAATGATCATGTAGGGCAAATAATTTTATTAGATGTTTATATTAGATTAATTGTGAGGGATATAATTAAGAGCTGATTTAGTAAAGCAATTAGACGTTTTGGCGTTATTGGAAATGCAAGCCATTATTACTGATTCATTAAAAATCAAGTGGCAACCGACTAGCCAATAAATAATGCTTTAATATGTGATTAGTAAATTGTAGAATGAAGGTGGAGTGTGACCGTATTAGTGATTCATGTCTATAGAGACAAAAGCAACTTTTAGGTATTGCAATCGATGCAGATCAAATAATGGTGGACTTAATAAATACTTCACAGCAGAAATATTTACTTCATAAAAAATCCGATGCCAGCGATAATCGCCAACACCGGATGGTATTGTTAAAGAGAAGTAAACTACTTACCTGCTCGTTTCTCTAACTCTGCTTTCGTTATCGTAATTAATCGGCCTATGGGTTTTCCATCTCGATAACTTATTACTCGAAACGATTCCACTACGGGAGGAATTTGAATTTCATTGTTGTATGAATTATAATGCTGATTGGGAATGGTATTGTCTAGCGAATAATAAAGTGTTAAACCTTCCACTTCGGTTTCCATCGTTATCAATAAATTATCCTTGTCTTGTGCTTTTACAGTTAGTATCGGATCATACATACTTTTAGCATAATTCAGGTTTGCGTAATCTGCACGATTAAAATGTTCTTCTGTTCGCGTAACAAAACTATTCCAGTCTTTTTTATGACGAGGTGTCCACATCGATTCTGCTACAGCAAAACCTCTTGGATAAATCATGTATTCTAAGTGCGCTTGTATGGATGTGTTTTCAGTCCACATATTTCCCTGACCACCTAATACATACGCAGAGTCAACACCGGGAGCAAGAATTTCTAATGCATACGTATCTTTTAACCGCGCATCACTGTACACGCGAGCCTCTACAGCAGGTTCACCTTGCCGCATATCTAAGTAGTAGAGTGGGGCAGGGCTCATCACTACAGGATGCTTCGCTTTCGAAGCTTCTATTCCACCTTTCAGTCCACGCCAACTCATAACGGCAGCGCCAGGCGCCAAACCCCCTTCCAGAATTTCATCCCAACCGATTATCTTTTTCTTTTTCGATTCAATAATCTTGGCCACACGTTTCACAAAATAACTTTGCAAGGCTTCACCATCTTTAATTTTATTCTTTTTCATAAATGCTTGTACCTGTGCATCGCGTGTCCAATAGCCATGATAACATTCATCCCCACCCATGTGAATGTATTCAAATGGAAAAAGTGATGCGATCTCTGTAAAAACCTTATCCAAAAATTGATACACTTTTTCATCTGTTGGGTTCAACGTATTATCCACATGCATTTCAAATTTTCCGTCACCATACCAGGTGGCAAACTTGGTTCCTGGGTTTACTTTTATGTTGGGATCTTTTGACACAGATAACTCAGGATAAGCTGCCAATAATGCCATGCTATGTCCAGGTACATCAATTTCGGGTAATACTTCAATAAAGCGTGACTTGGCATATTGAACAATTTCTCTGATATCGTCTTGTGTATAGAATCCGCCATACGTTGGTGCTTCACCCGGTTGCGGATCGAGATGATTTCCAAAAGGACCCACACGAGGTACACGCCATGCACCTACTTCTGTAAGTTTAGGGAAACTTTTAATTTCCACACGCCATCCGTTATCATCGGTTAAGTGCCAATGAAAGCGATTGTATTTATACCGAGCCAACTGATCGATAAAGTCTTTTATATATTCCTTCGGAAAGAAATGCCGGCTAACATCTAACATCATTCCACGCCATGCAAATCGTGGATAATCGGTAATGGTAACAGCAGGTATTGTCCAGGATATACCAGCTTGTAGCGACTTGCTTTCAATGGGGTGGGGGAGTAATTGAATTAATGTTTGTACTCCATAGAATAGCCCAGCCGTTGTGTTGGCATGAATAACAACCTTTGTCGCAGTAACGTTTAGTAGATAACCCTCTTTACCCAATTTCGGATCGGCCTTGCTGTTTAATTGAAATTGAATAGCTCCAGTGGTTGACTCGTTAATTACCAGCGAATACCCGGTGGCTGGTTTAATTTGCTCAACAAAGTATTGAGCCACTTGATGCGCTTCTGGTTGTTTGGCTGGAACCGATATGATGGTATTGGCTTGCAGTGAAAATAAACCCGTACTGGTTTGTACCGATACAGGGGCTGGAATAATAAATACATCTTGCGCCCATAGCATACTAGTGGATACTAGTAAACACATGAGCAAAGTTGCTGTAGATTTCATAAAGTTAGGTTTAAGCTTGGTTGTCTGTTATAAACACGGTGGTTAGTCAGCGGCTCTTCTATTCGCTAACGCAATAGGTGCATGTAAACAGCTATCTGGAATATTAAATGCATCTACCAACGGAACGGCTTCTTGTCGCACATCCCAACACAATTGGTTCACGAGCTTACGAATGGCTTTTGTCTTCACACCTTCCATATACCCTTGCTCCAAATACCATCCTCTGTTTTTTTCAATTTGTGATAAGGCAAACAAATCACACAATTTTTTAAGTACCGCTTTACAGCCAGCGTCTTCAGTTCGGTTTACCTGCAAAATAAACTGTTCCAAAATAATGCGTTCGATATGTGCAAAGCCAACACTTATTAAATGGTGCTGGGCAACATTAAATGCATCGAAGGAATCCATGCCGCTATCAATATGCCGCTTTAGTCGCTTGGCAGCCGATGTTAAGATATCACGTTCGCGATACTTAAATGCATTAAGTTGAAACTCCGGATCAAGTAAGTGTGCTTCATCCGTATTACGAATTGTTATGGGATTCATTTCGGTGATGGATGTCTTCGCTTGATCGGCCACATAGTTCACCATTGTAAACAGATTCATGTTGCTGAACTCTTGTTTAAATTCAGATAACCTGCTTTTGGCAACAAGTTGCATCAACACCGTGTTATCGCCTTCGAATGTAGTGTAGATATCGGTATCATTTTTTAAGGCTTCAATCCGATTTTCTGACAAGTAACCTTTTCCACCACAACACTCTCTACATTCCTGTAGGCTGACCGTTGTATTCCATGTACCGAATGCTTTTAATCCGGCAGCTAGTGCTTCTATCTCTTGCATGTCATCATCTGTTCGCGCAATAAAACGATCGGTTAAGTATTGCAATGAAAAGTGAAGTGCATATGTATTTGCTAACAACGGCATTAATCTGCGTTGGTGTGTTCGGTAATTTAAGATAGGTACCTCGCTGCCACCTTCGGGACCAAACTGTTTTCGCTTATCGCCATAGCGAATAGCAATGGTTAATCCCGACTTCGTGGCTGCTAATCCAGAACGAGGTATTCCAATTCGACCACCCACCAATGTACCTAACATGGTAAAGAATCTACGGTTGTCACTAGCAATTGGACTTTCAAATTTTCCTTCTTCATTTACACTGGCAAATCGATCAAGCATGTTTGCTTTTGGAATAACTACTTGATTAAATTCAATAATGCCATTATCAACTCCATTCAATCCCATTTTTCGTCCACAATCTTTTATGGTTATTCCTGACAACACATTGCCTTTGGTATCGCGAATCGGAACGATGAAGGCAGTAACGCCATAATCGGTTCCATCTATAATAAGCTTGGCAAACACCGTAGCCATTTGCCCGTGTAATGCGGCATTACCAATGTATTCTTTGCGTGCTTCTTTAGTAGGCGTATGAATAGTAAATGATTGATCGTTATGATTGTACGTAGCCGTTGTTTCAATGCCTTTTACATTTGATCCGTGATTGGTTTCTGTCATGGCAAAACAACCCGGAAGTTCGAGTGTACCGATTTTTGGCAAGTATTGCTGATGATGTTTTTCGGTGCCAAGGAAATAAACACTCATACCCCACAAACCAAACTGAACACCAAACTTTATCACCAAACTTAAATCGTGATAACTCAAGGTTTCCATAATCGAAAAATACGAGGCCATATCTTCCTGCCCTCCATGTGCTTTTGGAAATGCCATCGAACCAAAACCTTGATCGGCTAGTAATTTGCACCACACCAAAACACGTTCGCGGTAGCGGGTTAAATCACCCGGATCAACATATTGAAATTCTGGATCGGATAAAACTGTTTTTACTTTTCGAATGATCTCGCTATTTGGACCGTCAAGCAAATTCCCTAATACCTCAATATCAAAAGTCTGTTGCGTGCCATGTTGAGCGGTTATTGTATCGTGATTGCCCGGTAAGAATGCGTAGGCCGCTTCATGACTAATTAATCCTAACGTAGATTCAATCTTTACTAATGAAGGCCGTACTTTTTCCAGTACCCCCTCCGTTGAGCCGTTGCCATGCAATTGTGCTAAACGCACACCCAATTCGGTTAAACTTATGGAGTGGCTTACTTCACCGGCTACTTGCCCAATTTGGTTTCGCCATGCTAATAACGTAGTGACAGAAGGTGGCGAGGCCGGATCAAGCTGGCTCAGCAAAAATTTGTGCTCATTTTCAGTAAGCCAACTTTGGCTTTGAACAAACCCCTGAAGAGTGGTCATTTCGCTGGGAGTAAGTACGGTATCAGACCAAACCGTGTACAGCAAGGGAAGAAAAATATAAAGATTCGGATTATTTTTCAGGTGTTCTTCGTGGATCATTTTAAAGAAAATTTAATGGATTACTGGAAGTATTAACAAGTTACAAGATAGAAAACACACCTTAACACACCGAGCACTGGCGCACTTAAAGTCTCACATTTTCCTTATCCGGTAAATATTCCCTATCTTTCTCTACAACCAAAACCTAATGACAACATGAATTTCAGACCTAACCTCAAAAGCAAGGAAGACATGCAATCCGAATTACCCAAGTATGAATCTGTTACGACCTACATGGTACAGTTAAAAGATTTGGTAACGTTTAGGCCCGATCAGGAAATCAATGAAGTAATAGACGTTATTATTGAAAAGCGCATATCGGGTGCCCCAGTATTAGATGCTGATCGTAAGTTGGTCGGTATTATTTCAGAGAAAGATTGCTTGCGCATTATTGTTGACCAGGCTTATCATAACCTGCCCTATAGTTCACCGAAAGTTTCTGACTATATGACCAAAGAAGTTATGACGGTATCACCCGAAAACGATGTGGTGGCTGCAGCCAATACCTTTATTAATACTGCTATTCGAAGACTACCGGTGGTTGATAATGGAAAACTTATTGGCCAGATTAGTCGCAGAGATATATTGCGTGCTGCTAAAAATATTAGTCCCACGCAGTGGAGTTAACAAAGTAGGCTTTACTAAAAAAAACGGACAATGACGTAAGCGTTATTGTCCGTTTTCTTTTTGTGATCAACATACACATTTGTTAATCAATCACTCGTCCGGTTTCAGCAAATAAGCGAACATCTTCAATAGGTAATCGATCGTTCAAATCTTTGGAGTAATGAAGTTTACGAACAATCAATCCTTTATCAATTAAGAACTCAGCCGGAATAGTTTTTATCGATTCGCCATCGGCCATCATGTGCATGGGTAATCCCAACGATTTTGCTTTGATCGCTGTTTGAACAAAACTAGTAATATGACTTATGGCCGATTTCATACCCGAGCTTTCTAACCCATAGGTGTCGTACCAAACTTTTTCCGGATCAGAAATAATCGGTACCGGAGACACCTCTTGATGAAACGTACTCCGCAAAATGATCTTCTCTTTTGATTCAAAGAAAAAAATCATCTCCATTCCTTTTTCTTTTAACTCTGGATAGACCTTGGTGAG
>CAYNKN010000044.1:7749-10762 GCA_964397805.1 uncultured Chryseolinea sp.
CTGCATGTCTGAAAAACGCCAATAGTATTCGTTTATCGCTATAGGTTTCTAA
Source organism: uncultured Chryseolinea sp. (assembly GCA_964397805.1). GTDB lineage: Bacteria > Bacteroidota > Bacteroidia > Cytophagales > Cyclobacteriaceae > Chryseolinea. Next base: position 7,802 of record CAYNKN010000044.1, read on the forward strand.
ATCAATCATGCGCCCATAAACATCTTTCAACTTAAAAATGGGAGCTACTAAATCGCGTTGTACTGTCATGTATTTTAATTGAAAAAAAATTGTAAAAGATTACTTAGACATTCTGTGTTCGAATTCAACCATACTAACGCATAAAGAACACTTATTGGATTTCTGATTGAAAAATTTAATTGGTGAATGCAGGATTTTTAGTTACTAATAACCAAATCATACCAATTAATGACATTACTGTAATCAGTATGACAAGCCTAAAAAGTTAAAGGTATCGCTTCTTAACCTAGAACAAGGTTAATACGTTCAGTTTTTCAGATTTATAAAATCAATGAGGTTAACCAATACACGAATAGCTTGATCTAAGCCAATAACAATAAGCACGAAAAAACCAAGGTAGCTCAATAGCGTATCTAATTGAAAAGCTATAGACGTGTATAACAAGAAAATAATTACAATGACTGATAGTAAATTCCTAACCATGGATACCAGGGGAGCTTGATAACTATTATCAACAATTTTTGTAAGCATTAACTTATAGGTTGCCTTTCGCCAATAGAGTACGAGTAAACCACCAAATAAAACACTTTGCCAGACGAACCCGAGGAGTGTGATCGGTATTAACGAATTGCTGCTTACTAATAAAATGCCATTAAACGCCACATAAACTGAAAACAGAAAAGAAATAAGCGTTACTACCTGCTGAACAATGTAGATGTTTCGCTTTTGCCTATATGATTGAAACTTAACCGGAAAGAACATTATAGCCAATAAATGACACAACGTGAAGTTCAGCAATACATCGGGTTCCGCATTTCTGAAAACCATATATCCCGAAACCAATAGCAAAAACAAACTACTGTGAAAGGTGATTAACTTTCTGTTCATTAAAATTTGATAAAATAGGCAGAAATCAACCTAGGGTTGAATATCCAATAATTTACCAAAGAAAGTAAATACATCTTTTTTAATAGCATCGTTTACTGCCGCAGCCAGTAAAACAGAGATAACGAGACCTAAAACGGCATACAATAAATCTCGGCCAATAACACGTACCACCTTCAACTTGTGTTCATTTCCTTGTTTGATGCGCGCCAGGTTGATAGCCAATTCGCGACCTCCAATGGTACCCAGAAAAACCCAGGTAGTACTCATCGGTACGGTACTGACAAATAATTTATAAATCAGCAGTAAGGCATAGGTAAAGTCAATGAGGGTGGCCGCACGTACATCTGATATGCGGACTTTTTCACTTACAATTTTTTGAATCTTATCGCCACGAAGATAAAAGAGAAGTCCTAGACCAATAAAGATTACGGAAGTGAAAATAATGAACTGCCACAAATCAAGTCTGCGTGGCAAAAATACGGCAATGTTCGCTCCATCTTGCATAACCCATACCGACCATAAAATCCCACTAACGGCCCATTGGGTGATCGTCCAACCGATGTGAATTTTGCGTTTCTTAAAGTATTTGCGAATTAAATTATAGCCCGTGTACCATATCAAAGCCGATAAAAAAAATGCCAAAATATATCCTGATACACTCTTAATAACCATGGATGTAATACCATCCGAGCTTGCACTGAATACACTGAGCATCAAGAAAGTAGTAGATACCGGCATGCGTAATCGTGTGAGAATTAACAAGGCCAACGGAGCCATTAAAATAAAGAAAGAGAAATTCTCTGGATGAGGATATCCGGTAGATCCATCCGGTTTTAGTAGGCGCTGAAACGTAACATCACCATCGAAAACTATCCAGCTAAAGGTAACAGTAGCTACGAATATTAAGCCTACAAACAACCAGAGTATATACCACTTCTTGTCTTTATTACTTTCAATAAACGTACCCAGCGATTGAATACTATCATTAGAAACGGTGGCATAGGCAGCTGTTAAGAAACCAATCCACATAGCAATTTGAGGCTGATCATAGAAAAGCACACTTAATGCAAATACAGAAATTATTATAATAAGGAAAGTTTTTTCTTGCGTGACACCTTCAATAAGGCTTAGATAAGAAAAGGCATTTTCTTTTGACTTCTTTTTGGCAGCCACAAATCAATATTTTAGTGCGCTTTACATAAAAACGCCCAAAAGTAGCGTTTTTTAATCCGTACTTAATATTAACAAAATATTAAGTTTTTGGCATTTACCTATTTTTACACTTTCGCACTTAACTGTTAAGCATGACAATTTTTAAAATTCCCTTGCTCAGTCTTATTCTTATTTTTTTGAGCCCTGTTGCTCATAGTCAAGAAAAACCCCGGTTAGTTATTGGAATTGTGGTTGATCAAATGCGGTATGATTACCTCTACCGCTATTGGGACGAGTATGAAGAAGGTGGCTTCAAACGATTGCTGCGCGAAGGATACGTTAACCACGATGGTCATTTTCAATATGCACCTACCTATACAGGACCTGGTCATGCTAGTGTATATACCGGTGCCAGTCCGGTTTCAAATGGTATTATCGGGAACAACTGGTACTCACGAGGCGAGAAAAAATCGGTTTACTGTGCAGAAGATCAAACAGTAAACACCGTTGGTTCTACTTCTTCAGAGGGTAAGATGTCTCCACGCAGACTTACCGCTACTACATTGGCCGATCAACTCGAATTAGCTACGAATAAAAAATCTAAAACTATCGGAATCGCTATAAAAGACAGAGGTGCTATTCTTCCTGTTGGTTTTATTTCTGATGGAGCTTACTGGTACGACAAGTCTATCGGCAAGTTTATTACCAGCGACTATTACCGTAAAGAGTTACCGAAATGGGTTATCGATTTCAACAACAAGCAGTTATCCGATAAATACTTAAATCAAGTTTGGAACACATTATTACCGATAGAGCGCTATGCCCTGAGTCTTCCAGATGACAAACCTTTTGAGAGACCGCTTGCTAATACCGAGAAGGCTGTGTTTCCGTATGATCTCAAAAAAATTAGTAACACTAAAA
>CAYNKN010000044.1:10772-13445 GCA_964397805.1 uncultured Chryseolinea sp.
AAAAAATTCGGTGTAAACGAATCAAAGTACAACCTACTCGCTACAACACCTTTTGGAAACACTATTACCTTAGATTTCGCGAAAGCAACTATTGAAGGCGAGGGGATGGGGAAAGATGATATCACCGATTTATTAGCACTTAGTTTTTCTTCTACCGATTATATCGGCCATCAATTTGGTGCACATTCTGTAGAAGTACACGACATGTATGTTCGGTTAGATCGCGAACTGGCAGAGTTTTTCGAATACATCGATAAAACAATCGGTATCAAAAACACACTCTTCTTTTTAACGGCCGATCACGGTGCTGCCGATATCCCCGGATACATTATGCCTCCAGCCGGATACTTTAAATCTTCTGTTTTCGAAAAAGGATTACGTAAACACTTAACCGAAAAATTTGGATCCGATCCGATTGAGTACTTTATCAACCAACAACTTTACTTAAAGAAACCAACCACTAGTGATTTCGATCAAGTTATAGCAGAAATTAATAACTATGCAGAAGGTTTCGATGGTGTTCATAGTATTGTGTCGTTACGAAATTTTAACACCTGCATGGCCGACCCCGATGCGTGCCTTAAACTTCGTAAAGGAGTAATGCCGAGCAGAAGCGGAGATGTTTTTGTACAACTATTTGCCGGGTGGTTGGGTGATTATAATGAAAAGGGTGGTACCACACATGGCAGCACCTACAATTACGATACGCACGTGCCGATTATTTTCTTTGGATGGAAAGTAAAAGCAAAAAACAATTACGATAAAGTTTGGATCGAAGATATTGCTCCAACAGTAAGTAATCTACTTCACATATCCCGACCTTCAGGTAGCACAGGGCAAATTATAAATGTAGCCGACTAGCTTATTCAAGGATGGAAAACTCACCAGTTATCCACCCTTGAATGCGATACAAAACCCTATACATCCATTTATAAAGTATATGGGTTACTAAGCAAAAAGAGGCAGACCTCAGCCGATTTTTTTGTGTACTTTCATTGCGTTTAAAATCTTACTTCCATGCCTAAATACACTCTTCAAATCAATGGCCGCTCTATGGAGGCCGATGTAGACGCGGATACGCCACTACTCTGGGTATTGCGCGATAATCTTGGTTTAGTTGGTACCAAGTACGGATGTGGTATTGCCCAATGTGGTTCATGTACTGTTCACCTTAATGGCACGGCAGTTCGTTCGTGTACACTTCCGGTTTCTGCTGTAGGCAAAAACAAAGTATTAACTATAGAAGGACTCTCCGAAAAAGGTGATCACCCCGTGCAAGTAGCGTGGGATGAAGTCGATGTGCCGCAATGTGGATATTGCCAGGCCGGACAAATTATGTCGGCCGCTGCTTTACTAGCAAAAACACCTAAGCCTACTACCGAGCAAATTGATAATGCCATGAACGGCAACATTTGCCGATGTGGCACTTACCATCGCATTCAAGAAGCTATCGTTCTCGCCTCAACCAAAATGAAATAGTCATGGATACATTACTCAAAACGAACAGACGAAATTTCATTAAGTTAACCGCTACTGCGGGAGGTGGATTATTCTTAGGATTTCAATGGTTACAAAGTGAGGCCGCATCAACCATCGCTTCCGTTAATGCAACAACGGCCAATACAGTAGACTTTAACAGTTACTTATCCATTACACCCGATGGTATTGTTACCTTATACTCACCTAACCCTGAGTTAGGGCAAAATATAAAAACTTCATTCCCCATGATTGTGGCCGAAGAACTTGATGCAGATTGGTCGGCTGTTAAAGTACTTCAAGCTCCGCTCGATACGAAAAAATTTGATCGACAATTAACAGGCGGTAGTGGTGCCATTCCGCACTCTTGGGATCGGTTACGGAAAGCTGGCGCAACTGCCAGACACATGTTAATGGAGGCTGCTGCTAAACGGTGGAATGTTCCTATAAGTGAACTGTCAACCAGCAATAGCGAGGTTATTCATGCTTCAAGTGGTAAAAAATTGAGTTATGGCGAACTCGCAACAGCGGCATCTGCGATAGCGGTACCTACCGATGTAAAGTTAAAAGACATAAAAGATTTTAAACTGATTGGCAAAGCCATAAAGAATGTAGACAACCATGAAATGATTACCGGCAAGCCGCTGTACGGAATGGACGTGTATCGTGAAGGTATGTTGTTTGCAATGATACAACGCCCGCAAGCATTTGGTATGAAAATAAAATCGGTGGATAGTGAGGCTGCTAAAGCCATGCCGGGCATTACTGATGTAGTTACTTTTAAAAACAATGTAGCTGTTGTAGGGAAATCTACTTGGCAAATAATGAAAGCGCGCAAAGCGTTAAAGATTGAATACGAAGCGGAGGACATTATAGAAAGTACAACCGATCACGACCGACTTTTCAAGGAGTTGTTAAATAGTAAGGAGACCAAGGTGCGTAGAAAAGATGGTGATGTAGACGCAGCTTTTGCATCGGCTGCCAAAGTACTGTCTCGCGAATACCAATGTCCATTTTTATCGCACAGTCCGATGGAACCGATGAACTTCTTTGCACATGTTCGGCCAGACGGTGTGGAGTTAGTTGGGCCAACACAAACACCCGATATGGCACGCAATGAAACTGCGCGATTGTTGGGTATTACTCCCGAAAAAATCACTTTAGAGCTAACGCGATTAGGCGGTGGATTTGGACGCA
>CAYNKN010000044.1:13455-14191 GCA_964397805.1 uncultured Chryseolinea sp.
GTGGTTGAAGCAGCAGAACTCTCAAGCATTATTAAAGCACCTGTAAAAGTAACGTGGACACGCGAAGATGATATGACAGGTGGTAGCTATCGCCCGGCTGTGCGTTATCGTTTTGATGCCGCGCTTGATTCAAATGGAAATTTGATTGGCTATAAATTAAGAGGCGTAGGTATCAACTCGGGGAATCCAACGCGTGAAGATAACTTCCCTTCTGGCGCAGTTGATAACTTACTGATTGATTCTGTAGAACATAAATCACCAATCACTACCGGACCGTGGCGTGCACCCATCACAAACTTTTTGGCATTTGCCGAGCAAGCATTTTTAGATGAAGTAGCGCACGCATCTGGCAAAGATCCGGTTGCCTTCCGGTTGGCCTTACTCGATAAAGCCAAGAAAAATCCAGTTGGCGAAATAAAGTACGACATTGATAGAATGCGAACAGTTATTGAAATGGCTGCCGAGAAATCAGGATGCGGAAAGAAGAAAAATTTAGCGCAAGGGTTTAGTGTATACTTCTCGCACCGATCGTATGTAGCACAAGTAGCGGAAGTAGAAATGAAAAAAGGCAACCCCGTGCTCAAGAAAATTTATGCAGTATCAGATTGTGGTGTGGTGGTTAACTTAAGTGGTGCTCAACAACAAGTGAAAGGCGGTATTGTTGATGGTCTTGGGCATGCACTATACAGTAACCTCACCTTTAAAAATGGTGAAATTGAACAAAAGAATTTTAATA
>CAYNKN010000045.1:0-10464 GCA_964397805.1 uncultured Chryseolinea sp.
TCAGAGACTTCTTCGCGCAGACTACCATCGTTTATAAGTATTCCTTGGGCTCCTAAATTTTTAGCTAATACAATATCAGTTAGTCGATCGCCAAGTACATACGAGTTTTTTAAATCGTAAGATCCATCCATGAACTCGGTTAGCATACCTGTTCCTGGTTTTCGCGTAGGTCTATTTTCGTGTGGAAAAGAACGGTCAATAAAAACTTGTGAGAAATGGATACCTTCATTTTCCAACGCTTTCATCATTTTAGTGTGAGCAGGCCAAAATGTATCTTCCGGAAATCGATCTGTACCAAGTCCATCTTGGTTAGTAACCATTACCAATTCATACTTATTTTCTTGCGCTATTTTACCAAGCCATGTAAATACACCCGGATAGTAATCTAGCTTCTCTAAACTATCAATCTGTTCATCGGCAGGTTCGAGAATTAACGTACCGTCACGATCAATGAAGAGCACGCGTTTACGTTGATTAGAAGGGGAACTCGGTGTTGTTGTTGGAGTATTCATAGCGATGAACTAAAGCAGATTTACGATTTTAGCTTTTGAAGTATTTTTATAAGTTGCTTATTTTCTGCGGGTGTTCCGATAGTAATGCGCAAGCAATTGTAACATAGCATCACTTTTGAACGATCGCGTACAATAATCGCGCTGTCCATTAAATACTGGTAAGTACCGAATGCATCTTTTACTCTAACTAATAAAAAATTTGCATCAGATGGATAGACATGTTCTGTTATCGACAGTTTAGCCAATTGCTTCGCGAGTTTTTCGCGTTGCTTAATAATTTCTTTAACCCACTCGTTTTTTTGTGATTGATTTTCTAAGGCATCTAATGCCAGATCTTGTGTTCGCACATTTACATTGTACGGATACTTAATCTTATTAAGAATGGCGATAATTTGTTCGCTGGCGAAACACATACCTAACCGTAAACCAGCTAGTCCCCACGCTTTCGAAAATGTTTGTAATACTACCAGGTTTGGATAGCGTGCCAGATCAGCAATAAAACTTTTACTCTTTGTGAAATCGATGTAGGCTTCATCAATCACAACAATGCCATAAAAGCGTTTAAGTACTTCTAAAATTTTATCGCGACTTAATACATTGCCGGTTGGGTTATTTGGGCTACACAAGAAAAGTACTTTTGTAGTTGCATCGAATGTTTTTGGAAAGGCATCTAAATCTAAATCAAAGTCGGGCGTAAGTAATACTTGCTGCACATTCACCGCATTGATCTCTGCACATACCGAATACATACCATAAGTAGGTTCGGTAATCATAATAGAATCTTGATTGGGTTCGCAGAATGCTCGAATAATTAAATCGATGGGTTCATCACTTCCATTACCCAAAAATATTTGTTCGGGAGGTACGCCTTTTACTTCAGATAGTTTATCCTTAACGCGTCTTTGTAGCGGATCGGGGTAGCGATTATAGGGTGTTTGATGTGGGTTCTCGTTCGCATCTAAGTATATCTCTGCCGATCCCTTAAACTCATCGCGTGCCGATGAATAGGGTTTCATTTGGATAATATTTTTCCTCACCAAAGAGGTAATATCAATAAACGATTTTTTCTTGGTCGACATATTGGTTTAGCGTAAACTATCTAATCGTACCCGTACAGCCATTTTATGACCGATAAGTTGTTCGGCTTCAGCCATTACTTCCACAATCGGTCCTACATTTTTAATTCCTTCTGCCGATAACTTTTGATACGTAATGTACTTCATAAAACTTTCTAATGATACTCCGGCAAATGCACGTGCATAACCATTGGTAGGTAAAGTATGGTTAGTACCTGACGCATAATCACCTACTGCCTCGGGCGAATAGTCACCTATAAAAACAGAACCCGCGTTGGTTATTTTTGTAGCGACATCATCCGTATCTTGCGTATTGATAATTAAATGTTCGGGTGCATATTCATTTACAAAATCGATAAGGTGCTCCGGATTTTCTAGAATTATTATCCGACTATTGGCTAACGATTTAGCAGCCATTTCTTTTCTTGGCAACACAGCTAATTGGCTATCGATAGCTTCTTGAATAGGAGGTAGTAAGTTTTCATTTGGTAACACGAGTATAACCTGGCTATCTTCTCCATGCTCTGCCTGCGATAATAAATCAGCCGCCACAAATGCCGGGTTTGCTGTATGATCGGCAATAACTAATACTTCAGAGGGTCCCGCAGGCATATCAATAGCCACACCTTCTTTGGCAACTAATTGTTTTGCTTTTGTTACATATTGATTTCCGGGACCAAAAATTTTATACACACTGGGAACACTTTCTGTTCCGAAGGCCATAGCCGCAATAGCTTGTGCACCACCAACCGTATAAATTTTTGTAACACCAATATAAGTTGCCGCAAATAAAATGGCGGCATTAATTTTACCTGACTTATCAGGAGGAGAGCATAACACAATTTCTTTACACCCGGCTAATCGCGCAGGGATACCCAACATAAGTACTGTTGAAAACAAAGGTGCTGTACCGCCTGGTATATAGATCCCTACTTTATCAATCGCTACACCTTTGCGCCAGCAGCTTACGCCCGGCATAGTTTCTACTAATACGGTATCGCGTTTTTGAGCAGCGTGAAATTTTTCGATGTTGGCAGCAGCCTGACGAATAGCATTCTTTAACGAATCGGATAATGTGTTTTCTGCCTCAACACAAGCAGCATCTGTTACTTGAATTTCTTCGAGCACTACTTTATCGTATTGTAGTGTAAGTTCACGCAAGGCCATGTCGCCCGATTTCTTCACACGGTTCAATACGTTGCGTACAGAACTGTCTAAAAACTCGAGCGCCAGTTGTGGTCGCATCGTTAGTCCCTTCCAGGTTTCGGGCGATGGGTTAGTGTATAGTTTCATTTTTGTGTTGTGTTAATGCTCACGTTTTAGACAATCATCTTTTCAATAGGGATTACTAAAATACCTTCGGCACCAAATGATCGCAGTAAGTCTATTTTTTCCCAGAAATCATTTTCATCCACCACCGAATGAAGCGAGCTCCATCCTTCGCGGGTAAGCGGTATAATGGTTGGACTTTTCATGCCCGGAATAACTGCTTGAATTTTTGCAATTGCTTCGTTGGGGCAATTCAATAAAATGTATTTGTTGTTCTTGGCTTTTTTTACCGATTCAATTCTGAATAGTAATTTATCGAGTATCGCTTGCTTCTCGGTTTCTAATGATGGGTTTGCAATAATAACAGCCTCTGATTGCATCACGACTTCTACTTCTTTTAATCCATTGCTCAGTAATGTACTTCCGGTGCTTACCAAATCACAAATAGCATCGGCCAACCCAATACCAGGAGCAATTTCTACAGAGCCACTAATTTCATGAATGCCCGCTGTAACATTATTTTTCGCCAGGAAATCTCTAACAATATTGGGGTAAGAGGTAGCAATATTTTTACCATTCATGGATTGAATGCCGGTGTAGGTATCGGCTCGTGGTATGGCGAGCGACAACCTGCATTTGGCGAAATCAAGACGTTTTACAATTTCATTTTTCTTTTGCTTTTCGGCCACAACATTTTCGCCTACAATACCAATGTCGGCAACTTTATCTTCAACATACTGAGGGATATCGTCATCACGAAGAAAGAGTACTTCTACCGGAAAGTTGCGTGCTTGTGTTTTGAGTTGATCCTTTCCGTTACTAAACGATAAGCCACTTTCTTTTAGCAGATCAAGTGAACCTTCTTGTAGTCGTCCTGATTTTTGAATGGCGATGCGTAATAATGTGCTCATGAAACAGATTTAATATGAAAATGTTATTCGTACTTTTTTACTATTCTGATGTTGTATATGTTGTTGATCAGAAGGTCATGCATAAGTACCATAAAAAAAGGCTTGCCACACGGTGACAAGCCTTTTTGAAAATTATATACTAATCATTCAAAACATAACGCTGCCACGCATCGAGTTAGAAACATGATGATGGTGGTGGATGGTTATGTTTTTTGCTGTATTCATTTTGATGGCACAAATAAATTAAAAGCGTTTAACTTCTCAAAATTTTACGACTAATTATTAATGGGATAATTGCTATCCCTGTAAATACAACTGCAAAAATGCCCAGTATCAATATTATGAGCCAGCGATCGCTAAAAGAATCTATGACTATATCTTTAGGATCATCGCGGTTAACGAAAATAAACACTTGTTCGCCTGCGTCATAAGTAGGTGGATTTGATGAGAAGTTGCTATGATGAGTGTAAGGTACACCTTGCCATGTGTACGATATAATGGGTGAAGCCATACCATCTTCTTTATAATTTAGCTCCGTTACTACCGCTTCAATGCGTTCACTATTTTCAATTGTCTTTTCTTGAGATACGTAGAGGGTAACCGTTATGGCCATGAAGATAATACCAACAACGCCAAAAATAACTGACACTAACCTAAAGACATTTCCGGAACAGCCGTTTTGCAAATCAACGGGTACAAACGAAGGATCAATTTCTTTTTGCACTGCTTGAACAAAATCCAGCGCCTCTTTTAAGCTGCTTTTCTGTTTTACTCGCACTAGTTGCACGGCCTCAAGTCTTTTATTTTGGTGTAGTAACTGAGTAACCTCCCCGTGTAAATCACTCGGTGGATTTTCAGGTGTGGCTAAGGCTTCGCGCTCCACCACATCAACCAGTAGCTGGGCTTGTGAAGCTGTTACACCAAAAGTCTCTACGAGGTAGTCAATGGCTTTTATTTTTTCACCAGACTCAAGTAATTTCAATACTTCTTTTTTAGCTTCGCTCGAAATATCCATAGGAGGGGGTTTTACTGTATGAAGGTAAGAAAAATCAAGTGGTTGATATGGATTGCAGCTTTATCTTTTGCTGGGTGTACCGATAGTAAGGAAACTAAACTTCAACGTTTCTTACTACAAGGAAACGATGCGGTATCGAAAAGGCAGCCTGAAGAAGCACAACGTTTTTACAAAGAAGCGTTAAAGTTAGATTCTTGTTTTACCGATGCCTGGAATAATTTAGGTACCGTCTATTTTAATCTCTCAAAATTCGAGCAAGCCTCCGATGCGTATAGCCGCGCAGTGCTATGCGATCCGGAATACGTGTCAGCTTATTTTAATCGAGCCAATGCATTGTATGAACTTCGGGAGTATTATGCAGCACTAAAAGATATCGACAAAATTATACGCTATAAGCCAGATACAGCAGTGGTTTATTTTTCTCAAGGTCTTATTTATACAAAATTAAGAGCGTTTGATAAGGCCATTGAAGCTTTTAAAGTGGCCAGCAAACTCGATCCAAAAAATGCTGAAATTTTTGTAAATCTGGGTACCGTACGATACTATCTTCAAGATTACGATAGTGCTAAGCTAGATCTCGAAAGAGCATTAGCATTAAACAGTAATGAGGCCAATGCTTTTAATGCGCTGTCGATGATTTATGTGGGATTAGAAGATTATAGAATGGCGCGTACATGGTTAGATAAAGCATTATTTTTGTATCCGAATGATCCATTTTTCTTAAATAATCGTGGATATCTATACTTAGTAAATGATAAACTAAACGAAGCGAAAGAAGATATCGATAAAAGTATTGGGCTCGATCCGTATAACGGCTGGGCGTATCGCAACAAAGGCATCTATTACCTGAAAACAAATCAGTATGAAGATGCCCTTCGATTACTAAAGCAAGCAGAGAAAATGGATCCTTTTATAGAGCGACTTTATTTTTATTTGGGCGAGGTGTATGCAAAGCAAGGTAACAAACAACTAGCCTGCGACTATTTTACAAAGGCTTATACACAAGGTGAACTCAGCGAAGTAGAATTTCGGAAACGGTGTTCAGTAAAATGAAGTTTTTAGATATTGAACAAAAACTACGAAAGCGAATAACAGAGCCACTGATAGGTGAACCTGCTCACGCACCCCTTCGCGCTACTCCGGTAGGCCAAACTATTCCCAACTTTAAACATGGTATTCCACCGCGAGCCGGAGGTGTACTTATTATGTTGTATGAAGATAACGGTGAACTCAGGTTTCCCTTAATAAAGCGAGCCGAATATTTAGGTGCACACAGCGGGCAGATTAGTTTACCGGGTGGCAAAGCAGAGCTAGGCGAAAACATTATTGAAACAGCCTTGCGTGAAGGTGAAGAAGAAATTGGCATTCGCAGAGGTGATTTAGAAGTACTAGGTACCTTAAGTAATTTTTTTGTGATACCCAGTAATTTTATGGTTACACCTGTTTTAGCAGTAACTGATCGAGAACCTATTTTTAAGCCTGATCCGTTTGAAGTAGCGCAGATACTAACTTGTTCTATAGACGATCTTATTCGCGAAGATGCCATTCATGAAAAAGAAATACTTGCAGGTGGACTTTATCGAATGCGCGCTCCTCATTTTGAAATTCAAGGAGAAGTAGTGTGGGGTGCTACCGCGATGATGTTAAATGAGTTTAGATTAATGTTGCGCGAGTTACTGTAAAGTAAAAGTTCAGTATCCATGCACGTACTAAGCTGAATACTGAACTTTAATTTTTTTGCTGATTACCTAGAAAATCTATTTGCCAGCAACTTTTGCTGCGTAGGCTTCAAGCTTCCCAATCTCCTGATCGATCATCCACAATCCAACACCCTCTTCGCCAATTAGATCAAAGATTTCAACAGCTCTCCGGGCTAGTGTTTCTTCCTCGCGCTGTTCCATAACATACCATTGCAAGAAATTAAAGGTGGCAAAGTCTTTAATCTGAAAGCACTGATCCACAATGTGGTTGATTGATTTCGTTACTTCTAGTTCATGGTGAAGTACCGATTCAAATACTTCGCGTAAACTATCAAACGAATGCTTGATACCACTTATTTCGGGCTGAAGGGCATGACCACCAGCCGCGTTAATGTATTGAAACAATTTTAACATGTGCATGCGTTCTTCTTCCGAATGCTTGTAGAGAAACTGGCTGGATACTTCATAACCCTGTGTTTCACACCACGAAGCCATCGACAAGTATGCTGCCGATGATTTTCCCTCCATGATAATTTGTTTGTTCAATAATTCTTCAGTCTCCTTTGTTAATGACCGTTTCGGTGTAACTACTTGTTGTTTCATTTTTATTATGAGTTGATTATCAATAAATTAACTTACCTATAAAGATCTATTGTCTTATGGGATGCTGTGTTGTTTTATGTTAGTATAACGAAATAACACCCTTTTTGTATTATCTAATAATGATTTTGATACAAGTTCTTTCTTTTTACCTGAATTGAACATTCATATTTCTCTACTATTTGCAATAAAAGAAATCAGTCTTTAATCGACCTTAATTTTTGTTAATCTTATTTGGATTAAATCTAAATAGCCTCTAGTATTGCGCTCAAATCAAGTAGTCTATGCGCTTTTTACTTCTTTCGTTAACCCTTTTCATACTGATTATCAACACGTACGGCCAAGAGTTTGGTTCAGTGGAAGGAACAATAACCGATGTACAAGGTAATGTATTGCCGGGCGTACACATTTATCCGGTTGGTTTAAAAAGTGGCACCATGTCTAACGGAAAGGGCTACTTTAAGCTTACGTTACCAGTTGGTAGCTACGATGTTAAGTTTAGCACCATTGGTTTTGAAACCGTAGTTCAACGGATTGAAGTTGGTACTTCCACATCAGCTCCGCTAACCCTTTCTCTTCGCGAGAATCTATTTGAATTGCCAGCTATAATTATTGAGCGCGAAACCATGACGGGTGGAAGTCTTTTTCTTCAAGATGTTCCGGGCTCGGCACACTACATTGGTCCTCGCGAACTACAGAAATTTAGCTATACCGATATCAACCGGGTATTGAGAAACATACCGGGTGTGAACTTACAAGAAGAAGATGGTTTCGGGCTTCGTCCGAATATTGGTATGCGCGGAACAGGCGTAGAGCGCAGCAGCAAAATAACCATGATGGAAGATGGAATCTTAATTGCACCGGCACCTTATACAGCGCCTGCTGCATATTACTTTCCTACAATTGGTCGAATGCAAGGTGTTGAAGTACGCAAAGGATCCAGTCAGGTAAAGTATGGCCCCTATACTACCGGAGGAGCCATCAATTTTATATCAACCACTATTCCGCAAGATCTTTCTGTCGGGATCAATTTATCGGGCGGAAATTTTGGGAGACGAATTGTTCAGGCTTCGGTAGGTCAATCGTTCGAGCATGGTGGTTTTGTTTTAGAAACCTTTCAAAACTCAGCAACCGGATTTAAGCAATTAGATAACGGTGGCCCTACAGGTTTTAATAATCAAGATTATTTAGCCAAAGTTAGAATCAACACATCGGCTGATGCCAAGGTATATCAAGCGCTTACTTTTAAAATCGGACAAACTACGGGTGACTCAGACGAAACGTATCTCGGACTAACCGAAGCTGATTTCAATGCCAATCCGATACGCAGGTATTTTGGTTCGCAGGTGGATAACATTGAAACCGAACAACAACAGTATTCCTTAAAATACAATATTATCCCCACTAAGTTTTTAGATGTTTCTATAACGGCATATCGCAATAACTTTAAACGCAATTGGTATAAGCTCGATGGCGTAAAATACAATACCGGAAGTAAAGTAGGTATAACAGCCATCTTAGATGATCCCGATCAATACCAAAACGAGTTTGCGTTGCTTACCGGATCAAGTAGCCCAAATGCAGATGCCTTATTTGTTCGCAATAACAATCGCGCCTATTATGCACAAGGTATACAGGGTATGATTGGCACTAATTTTTCAATTGGAAAAGCCACACACGATATTGAAGCGGGTTTTAGATTTCACTACGATCAGGAAGATCGTTATCAAGCCGATGATGCTTACGCGATGGATAATGGTGTTATGAAACTTACCACCAAGGGAGCACCTGGTACCGAGAGTAATCGGATAAATGAAGCTAATGCTGTTTCTGGATATGTTCAGTACAGCTTGCGATACGGAAAGTTTATGGCAATGCCTGGCCTTCGTTACGAAAAAATGACTTTTAGCCGAACAGACTATGGCAAGTTAGACCCAAACCGATTAGGCACTAACGTGGTAAATAGACAAAACGAGGTAGATGTTTTTATTCCCGGTGTTGGCGTAGAGTATTTGTTAACTTCTACCGTAGTAAGTTTTGCAGGTATTCACCGTGGTTTTGCGCCTCCAGGTTCTACGGTTGGCACCGAACCTGAGAAGAGTATAAATTATGAAGTAGGTTCAAGATTTAGTAAAGCAAATATTCGTGGTCAGGCTATTCTTTTTTTTAACGATTATCAAAACTTATTGGGCTCCGATCTCGCTGCTGCCGGTGGTGGTGGTACGGGCGATCAGTTTAATGCGGGCAAAGCCACTATTTATGGTGCCGAAGTAGAACTGAGCTACGACCTAATAACGAGTAGTACATCGGGTATTTATTTTCCATTAAACTTGGCGTATACCTATACCGATGGAGAGTTTGCCAGTTCATTTCAGGCTACGAATGAAGATTGGGGTAGGGTAGAGGTAGGCGATAAGCTTCCATACTTATCCAAGCATCAGCTTACTTTAAATGCAGGCATCGAGCACCGTAAATTTACGGCAAACATCAGCTCTAAATACAATAGTTTAATGCGTACCTCACCGGGGCAAGGCGAGGTAGCATTTAATGACAAAATTGATAAAAATTTTATTGTTGATTTGGCCACAACCTACCATGTATCGCGTGTAGTAAGTGTTTTTGGAAGTATCAATAATTTATTTGACGAAAGTTATTTGGTGGCGCGGAGACCAGCCGGATTGCGTCCGGGTATGCCGCGCAGTTTTATAGTAGGCTTAAAAGTAAATTTGTAGATGTTGGTGGCGTATGGATACTGCGTTGTATGATAACCATTGCATTAGCTGATAGTCAGGCACTCACTTCGGCAGGTACGAAATACGTAATCAATCAACATAGTGATTTTTCTGTAGTTGGAGAAGCAATGCAATCCGACACTTTCCGCGAGTTAGTACTGCAACATCAGCCTACCTTGGTTATTGCAGATTATACTATGGCTGATTCCATTACACTTGATGATCTTCGTAAGGTCAAAGATCTTTCGCCACACACCAACATCCTTATTATTTCGGCAGACAATAACAAAGCCTCTATTTTAGAAGCACTGCAAGCAGGTGTTACCGGATATCTTACTAAAGAATGTAGTCACGATGAAATTATCATGGCCATTCAATCGGTTGCTCGTGGAGAGAAATTTTATTGCCATAAGATTCTCAACATTATTATGGAAAAGCATTTCAGTGCCGATCCTGTAGAAACTGCACCTACTCAATTAACTTCTCGCGAAAGCGAAATTCTAAAACTTCTTGCTTCTGGTTACTCTACACAAAAAGTAGCCGATGAATTATTTTTAAGTCCGCACACGGTACATACTCATCGAAAAAGCATCATTAAAAAACTGAATATTAAATATAAGGTATTTTTAAAAAATTTCAAAAATAGAAA
>CAYNKN010000045.1:10474-14101 GCA_964397805.1 uncultured Chryseolinea sp.
AAACTGAATATTAAATCGCCCACCGAGTTTGTAATTCATGCATTAGATTTGGGATTGATAAAAATGAGTTAGTGGTGTTACTTCAACTAAAATGCGATAGTCCCATCTGGTTCAGGTTTTCAAAAAATACCTAGTTCGAGTTTTCACGAGGGCAAGAGCGAACTTGGACTAATTCTGTACCTTAATCTTATTCATTGCCGAGTCTAATCTTCACTTGTAAGTTTTAACCTTAACTGTTAATTTCAGGTGGTACTAGGCTTATATTTGCATTAGTTTTTACTGCATTTCAAATTGAAGAAAGAACATCAGGCGATCTTGTTTCTTTTTATTACGTCTGCCGTGTTGGGCTTTATTTCCTTTCGGATGGAGCCGTCAGCGGAACGGACTATTCTTGGTGCGTTTGGACTCGCATTTTTTGCTTTCGCTATTTTAGTAGTCCGATTAGCAAGGCACGATATAACACTTGCTTCAAGCCATGTCAAGGAAGCTTTAAAAAATTTACTCAACACCGAAGCGGAGCCTTATGCCGAAAAAAATGTTTCCCTGGAGCCTAAAGATATTGCTCGGTTAAAACGTGCGGTACCCTGGACTTATGCCGGACTGTTTCTTTCCGCAGTTGCCGCTATACTGATTGTAGGATGGGATAATTTCTTTACAACCTCTTCCACTACAACGTTTGTCGCGCGATTGGTGAGCGCCTTTCTAGGCGTAGGCTCTCTAATCGTTTCCGTTATCATGTTGGTGTACTTCAATTCGCGTTCACAACGCATTCGTAATCTGGGTATCAAAACGATTATTCGAGGAATCGTGACGGGAAGGCATGTGGTGGATACCCGCAATTCCTTTTATGACGCCCGATATGATAGACTCCATGGTCAGGTAGACTACTATCTGATATTTGGAAGCAAAGAATTTTCAATTGATTACAAAAATTTTTTACGAACTGCAGATGGTGATGCCGTTGAGTTACATTATGTAAATGATGCAGTGGGTAAACCCCTGGTGCTCCATTTTTATTTGCTGAAAAAAGAAGTTGTATCCGGATAACCAGTTTTGTTTGTTGGTGAAGGAGGGTAGGGAAGAGCAGTAGGATGGTGAGGAGTTTGGTCATTGCGTTAATTATAATTTGGAGATATACTCCGAGCACCGTTTACTATATGTGGTTACTGTGTTTGCCATTTTTTCAATTTGTTATCCTGGTTCGTTTGTTTGTTGGTGAAGAACACCAACAAATGCAGAGGTATTGGTTTTTTACCCTCAGAGTCGCTCGCAGCGTACTCTGAGGGTACTGTATTACTTTATTTAAACCAGAGCCATAAAATATAATTTTGGAGATCTGATTTTGGAATTTTAAAGGCTAACTTGAGTTGAAATTATAGTTGCTATAATAACAGATAGTAATGGTACTGCTTCAATATTTACCGAGCCCCGTTTTGCAGGAATTTATTCGAGTTTTTAGAGTAGTGCGTTTTAGTTTTAACAATGCCAAAAACGTGCCCTTCAAACCGTATCCGCCAAAACCAGAACATTGTTTAAGTTTTTATCCGAGAGATCCTGAAATAGTAGTTTATGCAAAAAGTGGTAAACGCCCCTCTAATCTAAAAGCAGTTTTATTTGGACAACAGAACGAAGTGACTAATCGATATGTTGGAACCGATTTTTTAGTTTTTCAAGTAGTTTTTCAACCGGGTGCATTGTATCGTTTGACAGGAATTTCATCACATGAATTGACCAATTGTTATATTGACGCTGAAACTATTTTCTCAAGTCAAAAAATAAAAGAAGTTAACGAAAAGCTTGCTAACGCTAATAGTTATGCTTTAATGGTCGACATTGTTGAAGGCTTCTTACAGGCTCACATAAATAAAGCAAAAAAGGAACTTCATCGGGTAGATATAGTCAGCAAGTTGATACTTCAGAAAACAGAAGGCATAAAAATTGAATGGCTTGCAAAAGAGTCATGCCTAAGTCTAAGGCAATATGATAGAAAGTTTATCGAACGGATGGGTGTTTCTCCAAAATACTTTGTTAAGGTAGTACGTTTTGAAAATGCTTTTAGAATGAAAAATAGATATCCCCATTTGGATTGGTTGACTATTGCCCTACAATGTGGGTACTATGACTATCAACATTTGACTAAAGACTATCATGAATTAACCTTGCAAAAACCGACAGATTTTCATTTATTGGATTTATCCTCACCTGAACGAAAATTTGGAGAAGCTGATATTTATTAAATGTCGCTTTTTTACCACTCTTAAACTTTACCTCATTTTCATATTTGCATATCAATTAAATACTAAAAATATGCAAAGAAAAAACTTCTTACTTAAAACCTTATCGGCTATTCCTGCTTTATTGGTTGCAAATAATGTTCAGGCGCAAATACCTGAAAGACCAAACAAAGCTTTTGTCGTGAAAGGGACAGAAAGCCGATTTGGAGAAAAAACCTTGTTAGCTGGAAAAAGTCCTAATGACATTAAAGTTTCACGAAAAGATACAAATGGCGACTTGACCATTTTTGAATTTACGGGTAATGAAAAGGGAGGCCCACCACTTCATGTTCATGCCAATCAAGACGAGGTATTTTTTATTGTTCTTGGTGAGTATCTTTTTCAAGTTGGTGAAGATAGATACAATTTGAAAGCAGGCGATACTATTTTCCTACCAAGAACCGTCCCTCATGCTTTTGCACAATTAACAGAACATGGCAAAATGTTTTTTCTATTTCAACCATCCGGAAAAATGGAAGATTTTTTTAGAAGTTTGGGCGATCTAAAATCTGTTCCAACTCCCGAAAAAGGTTCGAAAATATTTGCAGACCATGATATGAAAGTAGTAGGTGCTCCTTTGCAATTTTAGAAAATCGGTATTCTCACCCTCAGAGTCGCTCGCAGCGTACTCTGAGGGTACTTTATTATTAATTAATTTAGTGAAGTGATTGCTACCCTGTAAAGGGTAGGTAATCCATCGAGCATTCCCTTGATCAGGGTATCTAAAAAATGCCACCTGTAAGCGATTGACGTAGGGTATACTTCAAGCCTACTTTTGCTGTGAACATATTACAGCAAGTATGAAGACAACCTCCTTATATATTTTAATTTTTAGCATGCTATGCTATGCTTCAAGTATGGCACAACAGCGGATCATCACGGCAGGTAGTGCTATAACCGAAACAGTTTGTGCGCTGGGTGATTGTGATAAAATTATTGCCACGGATCGCACGAGTTTATTTCCCGAACACGTTCAACAGCTTCCATCCATTGGATATCGTAATAGCATTAATGCAGAAGGTATCCTTAGTTTAAAACCCACCCTGGTTATTGCAGAAAAAGAGTATGTAGACGATGCCGTACTCACACAGCTTTCTTCTACCGGTATTAAGCTGGTTATTGTTGATCGGCAATTAACGTTTACAGATACCAAAAAACTCATTACTCAACTTGCGACCGCTTTAGGCCGAGAGGCAGAAGGAAAAAAGATAATTACAGATAATGAAACAGCATTAGCCGAGACAAATACACTACTTAAAAGGGCAACAACAACACCCAACGTACTATGCATTTACAACCGAGGTACAGCTACAGTAAGCATGGCGGGTAAAAAATCGTTTTGCGATATCATCAA
>CAYNKN010000046.1:0-13991 GCA_964397805.1 uncultured Chryseolinea sp.
ATCAAAAAAAAGGTTGGGAAATTTTTACGGATGCTGTAATTAAAAAAATAGCGGATGAAAAAAAGAACGTAGTCTTTATGTTATGGGGTGCTTATGCACAAAAAAAAGGCGAGTTAATTAATCGCGAAAATCATCATGTATTGACGTCACCACATCCATCACCATTTTCAGCTGATCGTGGATTTTTTGGTAACAAACATTTTAGTGAAGCTAATACGTACTTAAAAAAGAATGGCCTACCCATAATTAATTGGTAGGCCATTCGCTATTGCTAGTAGTTAATAGTTTATTAACGGATCAGTTTAAAAAACCGGCTCCATCTAACTTTATTGAAGAAGCTTGCATTTCTATCTAACGAAAGCCAGATAAAAAATGCTTTACCTACAACGTGATCTTCAGGAACAAAACCCCAGTACCGTGAATCAAGTGAGTTATGCCGGTTATCACCCATCATAAAGTAATAGTTCTGTGTAAAGGTATATTGCGTAATTTCCTTACCATCAATAATCACTTTACCATTTTCAACCTTTACATCTTCCAAGTGTTCGTACAATTTGATGGTGGCGCCATATAGCGCGACAGTAGAGTCATTCAACGAAATGGTAGCACCCTTTTGAGGTATCCATAGCGGACCAAAATTATCGGCTGACCAGTTAACATACTTTTTTGTATCGCCCCGCCAATCATAATAGTAGGAGTAAGGTAATATGCCATCATCATCGCTACGCTTCTCTTCTTCTAATGATTTAATATATGGTAATTGTTTTATCTCGCTGGCGGTTGGTTGCGTGAGCCACATCTTATAAATAAACTTTCCGTCTTGTTGTCTCCCTTGAATAGAATAATCCTCAGGGCCTAAACCAAGTTTATCAAAATTTCTTTCGCTTATTGGGCCATCGCTTATTACCTGATAACTAAATTGTATTTCAGGATGATCAGTTAATAATTCACCATTGGTGTAAATTGCCTTACTGGTTATCACCAATGTGTCGCCTGCTTGTGCAACGCAACGCTTAATGTAATTGGTTTTTAAATCGATGGGATAATCAATACCATCATTTAATGCTTTTGGCGGAATATTAAATACTACAACATCACCTCGTTTAACATGCGTAATTCCGGGTAATCTAAATTGGGGAAGTTTGATCCACTCTACATACGAAGGGATGTTTGTGAACCATATTTTTTGATGCGTTAATGGAATTTGTAGCGGTGTGGTAGTGGTACGGGTTCCGTAATGGAATTTACTTACGAATAGAAAGTCACCGACTAACAATGAATTCTCCATAGAAGGAGTGGGGATGGTATATGCCTCCATGATAAGCCACCGAATAAGTGTAGCGGCAACCACGGCAAACAGAATGGCGTCCCACCATTCACGGACTTTTGTCTTTGGTTTTTCTTCTTTCTGAGCTGATTTCTTCCAAAACTGCCAATTCATACCGATGTATTCTTAAGTAAAATGCTTGCAAATAAAGTTAAAATTGTTCGATTGATGGGTTAGTCGCAAAAATTGACTTAGAATTTCAAAAAATCATCCATTGTAAAAGTACCCTTTTTGTCCTTTAACCACTCTGCAACCATTACAGCACCAGTCGCGAAGCCCTCGCGCGAATGTGCGATATGTTTTATTTCCATGGAATCGATGCTTGATGAGTAGCTCACAAGGTGGGTACCCGGAATTTGGTCAATGCGAAATGATTCTATACAGATATCTTCTGATGCCTCTGTTTTTTCGTTAACCCACTGTTTTTTTCTAGACACGTGCTTCAAAATACCTTCGGCTAAGGTAATGGCTGTTCCGCTCGGAGCATCTTTCTTTTCAGTATGGTGGATCTCATCCATCGTGATTTCATATTCTGGAAATCGATCCATTAATTTGGCCAAATACTCATTTAGCTTAAAAAATAGGTTGACGCCTAAGCTATAGTTAGATGCATAAAAAAAGGAGCCATTGTTTTCCTGACAAAGAGCCTCGATTTCGGGCTTGCGCTCCAGCCACCCCGTGGTACCACAAACTACTGGAATATGCTTTTCAATACATTTCTTAACATTTTCAAAGGCAGCGTCTGGATGAGAAAATTCGATGGCTACATCTCCTGTAACTGTTTCGAAATCGTGTTGGTTGCCTACATCAATGCGTGCTGAAATGGTGTGGCCACGTTTTAAGGCAATCCCTTCAATGATCTTTCCCATTTTGCCATAGCCAACTAAAATAATCTTCATAGGTGCGTTTTTGGTAACTGGCAAAAATGCACTTTTTACAGATTAATCCGAGCACAATTATTAATATTCTGGGATGGAGGTAATAGGGGATCACCACCCTAAAACCGGAGGATAAGTGAAACCCCTGTTTGCCTGCCTACTAACATATCATTCGACATCATGGGTTCGATAGAAACCTTTAAGTTCGGATTAAGGTCAAATTCTTTTAAGTGAGTATCTACGTGAGCGTCAACAATTTGAAGTATGTACATGCCGGCAAACAAGATAATCATCAAGTCGCGTTGCTCCCGATATCGATCGATAATAATACGTATTTGTTGTGTTGTAAACTGACTATCTGGGTTAAACTGATTTGGTCCAGATAAACCATTTTCTAAGTTGTAGTATAGTTGAGCTTTAAAATCGGTATATCCTTTTTGATAAAAATTGAAGCCGTAACCAATACCTATAAATCCACCATAGACTAATGGTAATTTCCAATACTTTTTGGTATAGACTTGTCCTAAACCAGGTACAATGGCCGCATAGAAAATGGCCTTTCGTGGGTCATATCGTGCTGCATACGATTTTATTCGAATGGTGTCAATTTGTCCTTTGGTAATCGAATTATCGCGCACTACAGTTACCGAATCTTGTGCGACCAAAGACCCCAATGGCAAGAGCATAAGTAGACCAATAACCAGCGCAAATTTCCTCATGTTGGCAAGATAGATGAAGTGGACGGAATCCGCTAAACCTTTAAAATGTCAAGGATGCGGTTCAAGTCTTCGATTGATAAAAACGGAATACGGATATCGCCCTTTTTACCATCGCTTCGAATGGCAACTCGTGTGCCAAAATGTGAGGACAACTTACCTTGTAGTTGAGTGATTTCGCGTGAGGCTGGTGTAGATAAGCTACTTGTTTCTTGCTTACCTCCCGATTTGCCGGAAGCCATTTCACGAACAAGTTCTTCTACCTTTCGTACAGAGAGATCTTCTTTTAGGGTTTGCTTAAAGATGTATAACTGCTCGTCAAAATTTTCAACATTAATTATGGCACGTGCATGCCCCATGGATATTCTATTATCGCGCACCGCTATTTGAATGTCAGGGGGGAGCTTAAGTAAGCGCAGGTAATTCGTTACGGTTGTTCTGTTTTTACCTACACGTTCACCTAACTCTTCTTGCTTGAGGCTACACTCGGTCATCAGTCTTTGATAACTCAGTGCAATTTCTATAGCATTAAGATTTTCTCGTTGAATGTTTTCGATGAGCGCCATCTCCAGCATTTGCTGATCATCGGCAGAACGAATGTAAGCAGGTACAGCTTTTAGTCCGGCTAACTTAGATGCTTGAAAACGTCTTTCTCCAGAAATAAGCTGATACTGATTAGTAGCCAGTTTACGAACCGTAATAGGTTGGATGATCCCGTGTACTGTAATCGACTCCGCCAATTCCAGTAACGCTTCCTGATCAAAGTGTGTGCGTGGTTGAAAGGGATTTACTTCTATATGCTCGATGGCAATTTCGTTCATCGTATTCGAGGCAGCTGAAGGTGCTGCTTCTGCCGGATTAGTAATTGATACTGGAATATCAACCTCTAATTTATCGTCTGTCGGACTATCGCTTAACAAAGCACTGAGCCCTCTTCCTAATGCCTTTTTCTTACTCATTTCGATAATCCGTTTTTATCTAATACTTCATTCGCCAAGTTGAGATAGCTAATGGCTCCCTTACTTTCTGCATCATGAACAATTACGGGTAAGCCAAAACTAGGCGACTCACTTAACTTTACGTTCCTTGGAATAATTGTTTTGAAAGTCATTTTTGAGAAGTGAGTTCGTACTTCTTCTACAACTTGATTTCCTAAACTGGTGCGTGAATCGTATAACGTTAATAAGATGCCTTCTATTTCAAGGTTGGGGTTTAATCGGGTCTGAATAATTTTGATCGTATTTAATAACTTACCTAAACCTTCTAATGCAAAATATTCGCATTGCACCGGGATGATCACCGAGTCAGCAGCTGTTAGCGCATTAATAGTTATAAGACCTAATGAAGGGGAGCAATCAATGATAATAAAATCGTATTGATCTTTTACCTTGGCCAATGCATTACGCATTTTTTCTTCTCTGCGTTCAATGCTTACCATCTCTACTTCCGCACCCACAAGGTCGATGTGGGAGGGGAGTACATCTAAAAATTTCAATTCATTTTTTATGGCTGCATCAGCAGGGTTTACATCATCTACCATGCATTCGTAAATGCCTTGGGTTATATCCTTTGGATTCAGCCCTAATCCGGAAGTAGAGTTTGCTTGTGGGTCTGCGTCAACCAATAAGGTTTTCATTTCCAACACGGCTAAACTGGCGGCCAGGTTAATGGCAGTAGTGGTTTTGCCAACACCACCTTTTTGATTAGCAATCGCAATGATTTTTCCCATTCCTGCGGATTATGTAGAAGTTTAAAAAATAAAAATGCCCGTCAAGTAAAAAACCTGACGGGCACAAATATATAGGAAAACTGTTCCGAGCGTGGAACATCGTGAAACAGATTATCCACAATCGCTACACATTCTTTTCACAAAAGAGTTTTTGCTTTAAAACTCAACCTTAAAAATGATGTGTCTAAAAATTTACTTCTTTTTTCCTTTTCGTTGATCTTCCGATTTCTTCCGAGCTTCTTCACTAGCCTTCATGGCTTCCTCTAACTTACTCATAAACTTCGATTTCTTTCCACCACCTGCGGCATTCTTCTTTCTATTCTCTTCCATAATCGATTTGATTTTATTCTCATCGACAAAGCGTTTAATAATAGCTTGTTGTGAAAATGTTACCAAGTTAGAAACGAAGTAATAAAATGTTAAGCCCGATGAAAATGAATTAAGTACGAATAGAAAAATAACGGGCATGATATACGACATTGATTTCATAGGGCCTTGTACCGATGAAATCTGATTGTTCTGCCATGTGTAAATTAACGTAGACACAGTCATCAATAAGGTGAACAAACTAATGTGGCTTCCTAAAAAGGGTACCGTAAAAGGAAGATTGATGAGCGAATCATAAGTAGATAAATCTTCAGCCCATAAGAACGGTTGTTGACGCAACTCGATACTTGCTGGAAATAAATAAAACATGGCGAACAAAATAGGCATCTGTAAAAGAACCGGTATACATCCGCTAATCGGGTTAACACCTACTTGTTGGTACAGCTTCATTTGCTCTTGCTGTACTTTTGTCATGTCTTCACCAACACGTGCTTTAATTTCATCTAACTCTGGCTTAAGCACTTTCATCTTTGCCATACTGAGGTACGACTTATACGAAAGCGGAAAGAGAACCAGCTTAAGTAGAATAACCAGTATGATAATGATTAAACCATAATTAGAAATTATGCTGGTTAAGAAATAGAACACCGGAAAGATGACAAACTTGTTGATCCAATAAACTGGTGGCCAACCTAAATAAACATTTTTGTTAAAGTTCGTAGCAACACTTCCAATTTTCTTGTAATCGTTGGGGCCAAAGTAAAATTTAAAATTTGCCTGACCACTAGTTACATCTGCAGTAGCGATTGAAAGTTTTACATTGGCTGTTTTTACTACGGAGCTGTCTGCTTCGTTTGTACTTTTTTGTACTTCACCACTCGTGAATGATTTTTTAGCGATAATAGCGGATAAGAAGAATTTTTCTTTTATCGCAATCCATTGAATAGGTTCCGTAATAATCTCTAGCTCTGTGCTGGTAGAGCGTTGCGATAATTCACTGAACCCATCTGTATAATAACCAATGGTGGTATTAATTCGTGTATCATTCAAATCTTTCTCAATGGGCAATAATTTGTTAGTCCATTGAAAAGAAAGGTTATCTCCCGTGAGTTGTTGATCAAGCCCTGTGCTGCGGATACTATAACCAATTTCATATCCGGCTTTTGGAATTTTATACTCTTGCGTTATAGTACCGCCATTACCAAGGTTAATGCTATACGTTAGTACGGTGGTATCAGAAACTGATGTTTGTGAAAGTGTATAGTATGATGCATATAAATCTATATCACGACCTTGGTACTTTGTAAGAAGAGAAAATGAATTGGTAGCCGGTGTAACTAATTTTAGTGGTTGTTGTGAGTATGTTTTATACTTTTTTAATTCAAGTTCTTTAATGACCGCACCCTTGTTACTAAAAGTAATTTTAATGTCTTCAGTTTCTAATGATGTCTCTTCTTCTGTTCCTTTCATGGAACCCGATAAATCACCATATCGTAATGCCAGTAAACTATCGCTCTCAGCAGGTTGCGCGCGCAGTATGGCATTTTCTTGAGCAATTATATGAGTAGTGTCTGCTCCTGCTACTTGCGTGCTGGTTGGTGGTGTAGTGGTGTTGGAAAAGAAATAAAAGTATCCGAGTAGTAAAGCGGCAATTAAGGTTAGTCCGATAGCTGAGTTACGATCCATTTAGTTGATGTGTTTCTACGAAGTGAAAAAGTATAAATAAAATTATTTCGAGCTTAATTTTTTGTGCGTGAGTGATGCGTCAACAAACTTCACAAAAAGCGGGTGAGGGGTAAGTACCGTACTTTTTAGTTCGGGGTGGTATTGAACTCCAACAAACCACGGATGATCTTTTAATTCAACAACCTCTACTAAATTCGATTCTGGATTAATACCAACAGCCTTTAAACCAGCCTCTTCAATTTGCTCCAGATACTTGTTGTTAAATTCATACCGATGACGATGACGTTCGTGTATTAAAGAGTCGCCATAGGCTGTATAAACTTTACTTCCTTTCTTTAGTTTACACGCATACGAACCCAACCGCATGGTACCTCCCTTATTCGTGATTTTCTTTTGCTCCTCCATCATATCAATCACCGGGAATTTAGTTTTCGAATTAAGCTCTGTTGAACTGGCATCTAATCCTAAAACGTTGCGGGCAAATTCTACTACGCAGCATTGCATGCCCAGACAAATTCCGAAGAAAGGAATTTTGTTTTCGCGTACATATCGAATCGTTTCAATTTTACCTTCTAAACCACGCTCACCAAATCCGGGTGCTACTAACACACCATCTAAATTTTGAAGTACATGAGCAACCGATTCTTTCGTAACATCTTCTGATGATATCCACTTGAGGTTTACCTGACAATCGTTTTGAGCACCGGCATGAACGAACGATTCGGCAATCGATTTATATGCATCGGGTAGCGACACATACTTACCTACTAAACCAATGTTTACTTCATTAACCGGATTTTTTAGTTTACCTAAAAAGTTTTTCCATTGATCGAGGTTGGGTTCTTCTTTTGATACAACTTTTAGCTTAGCCAACACACGTTCATCTAACTTTTCCTTACGCATTAAGATGGGTACATCGTAAATAGTATCCGCATCCATCGCTTCAATAACCGAGTTGATATTTACGTTGCAGAAAAGAGCTAGCTTCTTTCGAATATCTGGAGGTAGGGGCATCTCACTGCGACATACAAGTATGTCTGGTTGTATCCCTGCTTCCAATAAATCTTTAACTGAGTGTTGCGTAGGTTTTGTTTTTAGTTCTTTAGCCGCCTTGAGGTAGGGGATTAAAGTAAGGTGAATAACAATAGCATGGTTAGGCGGCAAGTCCCATTTAACCTGGCGTACGGCCTCGATGAAAGGTAGCGATTCGATATCCCCAACGCAACCACCAATTTCAGTAATAATAAAATCATACTCACCGCTTTCACCAAGCAAGTAAATATTACGCTTGATTTCATCGGTAATATGCGGGATAACCTGAACGGTTTTACCTAAGTATTCGCCCTTGCGTTCTTTAGTAATTACATTATTATAAATCCGACCGGTAGTAACATTGTTAGCTTGCGAGGTGCGTACATTTAAAAAACGCTCGTAATGGCCTAAGTCGAGGTCAGTTTCTGCGCCATCATCGGTAACATAACACTCACCATGCTCATACGGATTGAGTGTGCCGGGATCGATGTTTAGATAAGGATCAAATTTTTGGATAGTTACTTTAAATCCCCTGGATTGAAGCAGTTGTGCTAGTGAAGCAGCGATAATGCCCTTACCCAACGATGAAGTAACCCCTCCGGTCACAAAAATGTACTTAGCTGCAGTTGACATAGATTCGGAACCGTGTAAAAATTCGGGTGCAAAGGTAGGTTTCTAACGGTAAAGTTCCGAAGCTTAATTTGATCTGTTTTTTCATTTTTAAGTTTTATTCAGCGTATTCTCCTAAAAAATAAAAGCCGCCTACGTGTGTAGACGGCTTTTAGTATAAAATATTGAGATCGATTCCCCAAACAATTGAGATCGAACTAGAAACTTATAACAGGCAAATCATTTCCCTTATAGTCATTGGGGTTGGCTAATGGTATATCTGATTCAAACTTGGCATTGATTGCGGTTATAAACAGGTTTGCAATGAATGCGTTTCCGCGCGCATTAGGATGGACACCATCTAAAGAGAAACCTCCAAAAGGAGGTGATATTGAAGCTGTGAGAGCAGAACC
Source organism: uncultured Chryseolinea sp. (assembly GCA_964397805.1). Lineage (GTDB taxonomy): Bacteria > Bacteroidota > Bacteroidia > Cytophagales > Cyclobacteriaceae > Chryseolinea. Next base: position 8,718 of record CAYNKN010000046.1, read on the forward strand.
ATTAATTGTGACAGTACCACTTTTCACTTGATTCAAAGCTGTATTTACATCAACAAGAACTAATCTCTCAGCATTTGCACTCACTGCATCTGAAATTACCATATTGTATTGGGAAATTACATTTTGAATTTCTTCTTGTTCTGCTTTTGTAAGGTAGAAAGCGTCATGCGCAGCTTCATTAATGGGGTTTGCAGGACTTATTCCCATTCCACCTGGTAATGCAGAAGGAGCAGATCCTGCTGAAAGAGTTAGGAGTATTCCATCATCCGCAACTAAATTTCGAATTTTGGGTATATCAAATGGACCATCAGGTGTTGGAATTTGTGCGTTTGATAGTGTCGCGTCAAAAATAATCAGTGGGTAGTTGTCAAAACTTTTAGATAAGGTAGGTCTTTTTAAAGCAATTTTTTGTTCAGCGGTTAAGTCTACGTTAGCTTCGACTCCTGCATTCCATCCATTTATAGCAGCATTTAATTGATCTAAACCTACTGTCAAAGCAGGTCTTGAGCAAACTGGAACACTAAATGAGAGCGGGTTAATTGTTGAAAAGTAAGGTAAGCTGGTTAGGTTCGGTATATTAGCCACTGCTCCTTTTGCATCAGTGTTCGCGTTCAATAAAGTACTCAAACTAGCATTGTATAAAGATGCAAATCCTGTTGGAGATCCATCCGCAGGAGTGTAAGTACCTGTTCCTCCACTAATTGCATAAGTTAAAATATCGTCATTTCCTGCCCAAAAAGTAAAAAAAGTTCCATTATTTTCTAGTGAAGCGGCTGCATCCCCAATTAAGGTGCTAGCTCCAGGTTCAGACGCGATTCGTGCATAGTATGGATTTGCGGCAAAGGCAGGTGAGAGACCTGCACCCAAAGTGGCACCACCTACTCCAAAATTGTTTAGTTGCGCTTTGTCGCCAGTAAAAGAAAAAATTGCTACACCATCACCAGGTCTATTGGCAGGACTTGGGGTAGCAGCTATAGAAGGGTCATCTGGATTGCAACTTGATAATCTGAGAGATAATCGCCCAAGTGTGCATCCTCCTTCTGGATTAAAACAACCGTTATCTCCGGTAATGGTTGGTTGATTAAAATCACCCCCATTGAGTTTTTTTATTTGCGAAGCTAGTATGTTAACGAATGAATTTTGTTGACTCATAGAATACAATGCACCATTCATATGGCCGGCAGTAAGTGAACCACCAACCGAAACAATTTTGGAGAAATCAGCTCTCCCAATCGTTGGTTCAGCTGTCTCTGGAAAATCATATGTACACGCCCCTGCTATAAAAAGTGCTAGGAGAGAAAGCGAATATTTAGTTTTCAGTTTCATAATATAAAGTCTTAATTATTTAATTCATCAACTCATCAAAAGTAATTGACACATAGTAGATACCGCCTATTGTTGGACCTCCATAATTCATGACAAATCGTTCATTGCCTATGTTTGAACCGCCTAGTTTTATCATAGATTTCAGACCTTTGATTTTATAACTCACCTGAGCGTCTACTGTTCCAAAGGCGGGCACTTCACCTTGTGCAAATGAGGATTCCCATAAAAATTTATCTTGCCAACGGTACGCCACATTAAATCCTAAACGATCAGTTACTTTTCTGTTACCAAATGTGAAATTGTATTTATGCTCAGGCGTGTTAAACTCTGCTAGAAAACCATCAGCTGCTAATTGTGATGCGTCATTTAGTTTATTCCAATTATAATTTCCCCCAATTTTATATCCTTTCGGTAAACTATAATCAAGACCTAATGCAAAACCTTGAGCAGTTAATTGACGATCAACATTTGTCGGAATAGAAAACGTGTTCTCTTGGCCAATAGTAGTTATTGGTGTTAAAAGTGTTTGAGCATTTCTTATGTTTTGCTCTGTACGAGGATCGAAGTTATAGAGAGGATATGCCGGATTACCAGGATCAGTGATCATTCCTGAGATATCTATAATTCCAGCTGCCTTACGAATAAATTGAGCAGCTATGAAGTCATTATAAGTATTTCGATAGTATACAATGTCGAATAAGAGTTTATCAAGGACTAGACCTTTATAACCAATTTCTATTGACTGAACTTGTTCTGGTTTTACAGCAGCTATGTTAGTGATAGGTACTAATCTCGCCAAATATTCTGGTGCACCTATTGCAGTTGGGTTACCTGCTGAAGCTCCCTGAGCAACTCCGGCTGTATAAGCAAGCACGGAGCGCAAATCATATGCGTACTGATAAACATTTCGTGCTTCTGCATATTGAGGAAGCCCTCCAATCAATCGAGCGCTTACAGCATTTAAGTCTATGTGCTGATTTTGGGCTGTAGGCATTCTAAAGCCAGTTTGATATGAAACCCGTAGATTTTGTTGGGGTGTAAATGAATATACTCCAGAAATACGCGGATTCAATTGCGCGTCAAAATTTTCATTTTTGTCCCAACGTAGCGAACCTGTAAGCTTAAGTTTGTCGTTCAGTATTCTTTTTGAACCTTGAACATATGCTCCAAGTTCTTGAATAGTAATATCATTCCCTACAGTATCAGCAAAAATAGTCCCATTAGAATTTAGGTCATATAAGCGATAACTTCCACCAATCATTAATTCCATGAACTTAATCTCATTCTTAAAGTTATATTGACCTTCTAGGTGATAGAGTTTTGTCTTATCATTAAACAATGAACCAGATGGGATAACAGCACTGCGCGCATTAGCTTTTGCAGTTTCAAATTCCGGTGTGCCAGGCAAAAAGCGTCCTTCATCCGCTACTCCTCTTGCGAATATGTGAGCAGATTCTTCTTGGGCAGTAGTTGGAGCTATGGTGGGATTATACTGACCTGCTCCAGCTAGACCTGCTAAGTGACTTAAATAGCCTACAGAATAATCTCTGAACCAATTTGAATTTGTTTTCCAAGCATCATTTATCAATAGTCCAGTAAGATCAGCTATGTAACTGTCCCCTGAGTTCTCTAGGGTGGCGTAAGCTCTTAAGAAAAAATTATTTCCTTTTAATTCAATCTTGTGTTGTTGAATACTAAAATCTTTAAGTGAATAGCGTTGCGCTCCTGTATAAACGGAAGTTCCTGAACCATAATTCAATAAATAAAGCAACTCCACTTTATCATTTAATCTATAATTAAGGCCAAAGTTTGCTTTAAAATTTTTTGCCCCGTAATCTACAAGATGGCGCTCTTCATAAGGCGTTCTAGAAACAACCTGATCGGGTAACCATTGGACAAAAGGATTTAATGGCGTATTAGCCAACGCTGGTGCTAATGATAATCTGACTAAACCTAAACTATTCGCAACTTCATCTCCATAAGCGTGTACCCGGTCAGCTCCTGGATTGAAACTTAAATTTCCTTGACGTTCCGGGTTTTTATCCCGTAAGTTGGTACCATACCAATCAGTAGCCTCACTATAAGAAAGTGCTACTTTAAAAGCGAATTTATTATTAAACGCTTTTGCATAACGTAGTGATCCCTCGAACATAGGTTGAGCTGAACCTGGGCCAATTGGCTCTGAAGCCCCATCATTATCGAGCGAAGAATTTCCACCGATATGATTTAGACTATATTTTGCAGAGGCACTTAAACCCTGGTATTCGAAAGGACTTTTACTATTTACAAGCAAAATACCATTAAATGCGTTGGGGCCATATAATGCTGACGCAGCACCCGGAATAAACTCTACACTTTCCACATCTAGCTCGGATGGCCCGTTTAAATTTCCAATAGGAAAGTTTAAAGCCGGAGCCTGTGTATCCATACCATCTGTTAATTGAACAAATCTAGTGTTACCAGTAGAATTGAATCCTCGCGCATTTATGATTTGAAAGTTGATACTGCTAGAAGTCATATCAAGACCTTTCATACTCATCAAACCTTTATAATAATTATCTGATGGCGTATTTTGTACTGCTAGGATGTCCATCTTTTCGATCGAAACTGGAGATTGAAGGATACTCTCTTCAATTCGCGATGCCGAAATAACTACTTCTTGTCCTAACATGGTTTGCTCTTCCAAGCTAATCGCTAAGCCCGAAGTATTTGCATCGCTAATAGTTACTTCTTGAGATCGATAGCCCACAAACGAAAGGGTAAGAGTAAGGGGAGGTGTTTCGTTTACTTTTAAATTAAAGTCGCCACTGGAATTGGTAATGGTACCAATTACGCGTCCCTTAACAATAATATTAACACCAGCTATAGCATCGCCTGATGCAGCATCCGTCACTTTTCCGGAAATACTGGTCTGCGCATAGCCCATCGTCACCGTCAACAATAAGAGTATTACTGCTGCTCTTGAATTCCTGTAAAAATTCTTCATACAGTCTTGGAAATTGGTTGGTTAAACAATTAAAAGAGTAAGAAGCAAAAATGGTATGCATACCGAGCTTCTTGTTCGAAAAGTACGAATTTTTGTGTAATTACAAACGATTGCACAACACTTTGTTTAACCTATTGAATGGGCAGATTACCCTTTTTGAGTGCCTATGTGTTTAACTAACCGTTCGCAAAGCGCGTTAATTTCCCCGGCCATGTATTCATCGCCTGTCGCGCTAAGTATACTTTGCGATAGTCCTCCAAGGCAATCGATGTGGAAGCGCTTCATGTCTTCAACGGGCATGTCTTTGGACCACAGATCGATACGTAATGTATTGTGTTGGGTGTGATCCCATAAAGCAATACTTATCGATTTCGTTTCGGAGGTTCCGTTTTCTGGTTTGTCGGTTGCATCCCATTCAATTTTTTCAGGAACATTATTTTGATCGAGGGATATAGCAAAATTGATGGTCGATTTTTTCATAAACTAGTAGATGTTATTAGATAGGTAAAGTAGCAAACGCATTAACATTCCATTAAGTAAATGATGTGCATTAGCTGCGCTGTAATGTTGAAAGTTAATATGCTATTGATGTCGTTACTGGCGAAATGATTTTGCTTCACAAGTCAATTTCAAATTAGGTCGCAAAGCTAAAACAACTTAATGAATTATCATTTCAGGAATATCACCTTCAACAAGAAGCCTTCCGGCAGTAGCTTGTTGAATAGCTGCAACACTCACTCCGGGAGCTCGCTCAAGTAATTTGAAACCGCCCTCCGGTAATACATCTAACACGGCCATATCGGTAACAATTTTCTTTACACAACGAAGACCAGTAATGGGTAAGGAACACGTTGGTAATAATTTCGATTCGCCCGCTTTACTGCAATGTTGCATCGCTACAATGATGTGTTTAGCCGAAGCCACCAAATCCATAGCACCACCCATACCTTTTACCATTTTTC